>DATMZZ010000324.1:0-11446 GCA_035573175.1 Allostellaceae bacterium | reverse complement strand
CCATGCCGTGTTGCGAGAGATAAGTCGGGACGTTGGCGTAGTCCTTCTTATTGCCATTCACGAAGCCGCCGCCATGCACGAACACGGCGATCGGCAAGCCGTGCGCTTTGGCGGGCGTGTAGATGTCGATCTTCTGCATTGGATCGTCGCCATAGGCGACATCGCTCGCGACTGTGACAGAGCCCGGCGGCGCGAATGGTGCCAGGCCCTTCATCAGTTCATTGGTCTTGGTGATCATCGGCCTGTCGAGCGTCGGGCCGAGCGCCGCGATGCCCTTCACCACATCGGGCGGAAAACGCGCGACATCGGCCTTGCCTGCCCCACTCCAGAGCAACACAGCAGCGGCACAGAGTGCCGCGATGATCGTCCTCGTCATCTCCCCCTCGCCGCGCTTCACACTTATCCACAGAAGATTACATGCTATTTAGATCTGCGGCAAAAATATCACAGATCAACTAATCCTGCGCGTTGTAACGCGCCTGTCATCCGATCGACCAAGAAGTGTCATTGCGCCTTCCTAGGATCACGGCGCCGCGCTGAAAAAAATCAAGCGCGGCTCTCGGGGAAATCCATCAATCGAAGGATCAGTAATGCCTCTCAAGTCGTATCTTCTCGGCAGCGTCGCGGCTTGCGGCGCGCTCGCGGCCATCGCGCCGGCGCATGCGCAAAGCTCCGCCTCTCTCAACAATCAGATTCAAGCTCTGCAAGAGCAGGTGCGCGCCCTTAATCAGCAATTGCAGAACCTGCAAAGCCAGGTCGTGCAGACGCAACGCAACCAGGCCGTCACCAACGAGACGGTGACGCAGATGAAAACCGCGCCTGCCGCGTCATCAAGCGGCGTCGTTGCGTCGATGCCGAACAACCGTCCGACGCTCTCGACCGCCGATGGCCGGAATTCGATCGGCGTGACCGGCCGCATCCATTGGGATGTCGGCGATTACATGAACGTTGACCCAAAGAATTCGCACGTCGGTCCGACGCAACTCAACAGCGGCCAGAACATCCGCCGCGCCCGTCTCGGCGTCGTCGGCAAGGTTCTCGGCGATTGGAACTACTCGCTGATCTATGATTTCGGCGGCTCGACCGATAACGGTGCCGGCACGCCCGGCAGCACCGCGGCCAGCTCGAGCGGTGGCATCGAAACGGCGGAGCTCAGCTACACCGGCTTCCGTCCCTTCGTCATCGAAGGCGGTATTCAGGACATCCCCTACACCCTCGACGAAGCGACCAGCTCGAACGACATCATGTTCATCGAGCGCTCTTCATCGCAAGTGATCGCGGCGAATCTCGTTGCCGGCGACTTCCGTTCGAATTTCGGCGGCCATTGGAACAATGACCGCGCTTGGATCGGCGCTTATTTCACCGGCCCGGCGACCGGCACGATCCATGGCGTCACCAACGGTGTGGTCCAGGAGCTCGGCGCGGTCCAGCGCGCGACCTACCAAGTGCTGCAGAATGACCTCTACTCGCTGCATGTCGGCGTCGATGCATCTGAGTTGATCAAGCCGGAGACCTCGGCAGGCACGCGTGTCGTGACCAACTTCTCCGACCGGCCCGAGCTGCGCATCGATCCGACCTCGATCATCAACACCGGCACACTTGGCAGTGCCACCAATCCTGTGACCGGCGCGAGCGTCGTCGGCGCCGAATTCGCCGGCGGCTATGGCCCGCTCTTCGGTCAGGCCGAGTACTTCCACTACAATGTCGGCCGACAGGGACTCTCGGACGCCAGCTTCAACGGCGGCTATGTCCAGGCGAGCTACACGATCACCGGCGAGCATCGGAAGTATAATCCGTCGACCGGTGCCTATACGGGCATCTCGCCCGCTCATCCCTTCGACATCACGCATTTCAGCGAAGGGGCCTGGGGTGCGCTCGAGCTCGGTGCTCGCTACAGCATCATCGATCTCAACAGCAACTACACCTCGGGTGCGGTCACCGGCGCCTCAGCCAACGCGGTCGCCGGCGGCAAGCAGCAAGTGTTCACGATCGGCGCCAATTGGTACGTGAACAACAACATCCGCTTCATGCTCGACTACCTGCACGGCAAGATCGACAAGCCGGAAGGCACGGCGGGTGTGGCAGGTGCTCCGCTCGGCACCAATATCGGCCTCAGCTACGACGCGATCGCCTTGCGTACCCAGGTCGCTTGGTAGCTCTTCTCCCCTCATTATCATCCCCGCGGACTCCCTACCCGGCTGACGCAAGTCAGCCGGGCTTTTTTATCGGGGCGCGCGATCAGGTCGGCGGGAAAAAGAGATAATCCCACCCGGGCAGCGGAAAGCCCTTCGCATCGCGGTATTGGTCGTAATCGTCATAGATGCCGGTAACCGGCGCACGACCCGTGCCGACATCGACGGTCGCGTTATCGATCATATTCGGCGACACCGCCGACGCCGCCAAGGCGGGCGCGAGTGGCGCGCCTGCGGCAACAAAGGTGGCAAGGGCAAAAGTATATAGGGACCGGTGCGTGGACATGGATGTCTCCTGGAAGGTTTGTGGTGCGGAAGGAGAAGCGATCCACGAAATGGATCGATCTCGGTTGCGCCATCGAAACCGCGTCCCGCTGCTTTTTATTCCTCGCCTACGCCGCGCCCATTGATGAACGGGTGTGGAATAAATCCCGAGCGCGCCGAGTCTGTGCGATGCCGTTGCAGAAAGGCTGCAACTTTATCGAGCGGAGCAAAACACTATGTCACGATCCCATCGCTGGACCATCGCCCTCGCCACCATCGCGCTGCACAGCGTGACGACGCTTGCGGGCGCATCGAGCGCCTTCGCGCATGACGCCGCGGTCAACACCGTCAATGGCCGCTATCACTCCGTCACCAACGGCATTGCCGATTACGACGGCTTCGACCGCTTTCGCGACGTGAACGGTCAACCTTTGCCGGGTTGGCAACAACTGCTCGCCAGCCCCGGCTGACCCGATGCGGCGCGGCCCGGCCTGTCCCGCCATGCCGCGCCGCGCTTGCCGAACAACAGACGACCGCGCCACACGCGACTTTATTCCAAAGCTTATTTCGGCGACGTCGCGGAATAGCACCGCAGATGCGTCGGTCTTGGTCCACGAAGTGCTGTCGTTCTCTCGCATGACAGCGCCCTCGACCTCACAGGCGAAGACCGATGCCGACTACCCGCAAAACATATGTCTCGACGCACGCGCTGCTGATCCTCGCGGCGACCGCCTTGCTCACCACACCTGCGCTCGCGCAGATCATGCCCGCACCCGCGCCGCTTTATCCGACCGATCCGATGAAGCCGTTGTATTACAAGGACGGCAACGGACCGGGGACGAGTTACCTCCAGCGTTGGCTGCCTTCCGATTACGGCTGCCCCCACGCTGTACAAGACGGCGGTCCGGTCAGCCAATACACCAACCCGCTCAAATGCATTGCCCTCGGCAAGGGCGACGATTCCTTCATCACGCTCAACGGCACGGAGCGTCTACGCAACGAAAACGTCTCGCATACCAATCTTCACGTCACCGCGACCACGAACGCCAATGGCTCTCCGGGCCGCAACACCACGCTCAATCAAACCGAACGCTATATGACTCATTCGGCGCTCGGCGCCGATCTTCACATCACCGATCACTTCCGCGCTTACGGCCAGATCGATAACGCAACGCAATCGGGTCGGCAGATCCAGGGCGGACCGCAGGCCAACAACCGCAATACGCTTTCCTTGATGGGTCTCTTCGGCGAAGGACGAATCAAGCTCGGCGATCCGCCAGTGACGCTTCCGGGGCTCGAGAATACGATCGTCGGCCTCCGCTTTGGCCGCGAAAACACAGGTTTCGGGAGCGACAATTATTGGAATACGGTGAACGGCGGCACCAATCTCGCCACCGGCGCGCTCGATGGCGTCCGTGTCTTCGCCGATCAGGGTGCGCGTCGGCTCGATCTCTTCGCTTATCACTTCGTCAACGCGGTGAATTTCGACCCGCATGGCGGCCGCGAGCCGTTTCTCGATCGCGACAATGCCAGGCAATTGCTGTGGGGCGCTTATTTCAGCAATGACCTGCCACGCTCGACCGTGCTCGGTCTGGAGACAAAGACCGGCATCGATGCATTCTATTACGGCTACAGCAATGGCGCGGCGCAGTACACGAACCGCGCCCTTCTCAAGAACCCCACATCGCTTGTCATCGCCCCGGCGGGCGCGAGCTTCGTCACGGCGCATGATTATCGCCACAGCATCGGGTTGCGCTTCTATGGCGATATCGGCCCACTAGACATGGATTGGTCGGGCGTGATGCAGCGCGGCTCCTTCGGCGCGCGCTCGGTCGAGGCTTGGGCCTTCCATACCAGCACCGGCTACAACTTCGCTCTGCCCTGGAAACCCTGGATCGGATTGTGGCTCGACGGCGCTTCGGGCGGCGTCGGGCGCGATACGATCTCGACGTTTCAGCCGATGCGACAGAACGCCTTCGCGATCAGCACGATTTCTGTCTCGCAGGCGCTCACCAACGTCATCGATGTTTCACCGCGCATTGCGTTCGCACCCACATTCGATATCGGCGGTTTCCGTGTCGAAAAGCTCAGCGTCTCCTTCTGGTACTCGCTGTACTTCCGGCAGAACCAAGGCGACGCGGTCTATGGCGGCACGACTTTCGGCAATCAGACGGCGACGAGCGTCAATCCCTATCAAACGACAGCGGTCACGCGCGGCCAATTCATTGGCCAACAGCCCAATATCCGCCTCTCTTGGACTTTTGCGCCGCATTTCAGCTACGGGCTCGACCTCGCCTATCAGTTCCAGGGGCCGGCCCTCAAGGCGGTCGGCGCGAAGGACACGCTCTACATCCGCAATCAGATCGTATTCGACTTCTGACCCAGCTAATTGGCCCGCGAAAATTCTTTCGCTCGCGGGAATAAACTCAACACGAAAGCGATCTTCGCCAGGGCAGACAATGCGAAAGCAGTCTTCCCGAGGCAGACAAGGAGCCCATGAGTGTGACGATTGAAATGTCTTCGGGTTGGCGCGCTGTTGCACACAACCGTCATAGAGGCGCAATGACCGCCGATCCCAGGGCGCGCCGCTTCGAACAGCTTGTCATGCCGCATCTCGATTCGGCCTATAACCTCGCCCGCTGGCTTACGCGGAATGATGCCGATGCGCAGGATGTCGTGCAGGAAGCGTGCATGCGCGCCTTCAAGTATTTCGATGGCTTCGATGGCCAATACGCGACGGCGTGGCTGCTGAAGATCGTCCGGAATACCTGCTACAGCTGGCTGAAAGAGAACCGCCCTGCCGAAGAGATGCTCGCCCTCGACGACGATCTCAACGAGATCGATCGCGATCAGGCGGCGATGGCGATCAACGCGAGCGGCCTCGGCCGCAGCCCCGAGGAACTCGTCGGTATTCGGCGTGATACCGAGCGCCTCAATCGTGCCATCGAAATGCTGCCGCCGCCCTATCGCGAAATTCTGATCCTGCGCGAGATGGATGACCTCTCTTATCGCGAGATCGCCGAGATCGTCGGCGTGCCGATCGGCACGGTCATGTCGCGTTTGGCGCGCGCCCGCGGGCAATTGCAAGCCGCCCTGCGAAATTCGGCCGTTGGGAGCGTTGCATCATGAGATGCGAAGATTTCGAGACTATCCGCGATCTTTATCTCGATTGCGAGCTCGATCACACCACCGTCGCGCAGATCGATGCGCACCTCCTGCTTTGCGCAACCTGCCGGATCGCGCATGAGCAGGCGCGTGCGCTGCAGAATGAGCTGCGCTCCGACGCGCGCCGCTACCGCGCGCCGCCTCTACTGCATGAACGTATTCGAGGCGCTATTGCCCCGCGCCCGCGCGCGTTTGCCAATCTGCGCCATCTCGCGAGCGGATGGAACCCGATCGCGATCGCGGCATCGCTGATGCTGACGATCACGCTCAGCTCGGGCATTACCGCCGATTATCTGGCCGTCGCGAAGGACAATCGCGTGGTCGACGATGTGATCGCGAGTCACATCCGTTCGCTGATGGCGGATCACCTCATCGATGTGGCCTCTTCGGACCGGCACACGGTAAAGCCATGGTTCAGCGGCAAAATCGATATGTCGCCGCCCGCGGTCGATCTCGCGGCTTCGGGATTTGCGCTCGTAGGCGGCCGATTGGATTACGTCGACGAACGGCCTTGCGCGGCGCTGGTCTATCGCCACGACAAGCATGTGATCAATGTGCTGATGTGGGCGCATGATGCTGGCAATGGCACGACGACGGAATCCTACTCCCGCCAAGGCTACAATCTCATTCACGTCGCCGCCGATGCGCTGGACTATTGGATCGTCTCCGACCTCCACCAAGGCGAACTGAACGAATTCGTCAGCCGCTTACTCATGGCTGCGCGCGATAGCGATGGAGCGGGCTGACATTTGCGGACCCTGTAAACAGGTCGTCTGCTTGTTTCCTCCCTACTATCCCTGCCGGCTCCCTAGCCGGTGGTGCCAATCGCAAAGGCGACGACCCTAGCGGGTCTTCTCTTATATGCATGGCTGCCCCGCATAAACTTGTTGCACTAAGCTAACCAATACCCCATTGTCGCACCCGCGGCGGCAAAACGTGGCGGGTCCTGAGGCTCAGTCGCGAGAGACCGCCCGCAGGGAGGCTGACCATGCTGTGTCGAAGCGACCGGTTGGGTCACGCTGTAGTTGCGGCCGCGCTTGTCGCGGCCGCAACGCTGCGCCCAGCCAATGCAGCCGAGACGATCCATGTGGGTAAGGCGGTGCCGACCGCCTTCACTTTCACGCCGCTCGATATCGGCGTGCGCGAGGGCATTTTCGCGAAATTCGGTCTCGATGTGCAGATCGTCAATTTCACCGGCGACGCCAAGCTTCAACAAGGTCTGGTCGCGGGCAGCATCGATTTCGGCCTCGGCAGCGGACCGGGCATGGCTTTCGCCGCGAAGGGCGCGCCGGTGCGCGCCGTCGCCGCCTATTTCGGTGCGCCGGCCAATATCGCCGTCACGGTCCAGCAAGACTCATCGATCAAGACCGTTGCCGATCTCAAAGGCAAGGTCATGGCGGTCAGCACCGTCGGCTCGCTCACCGCTTGGCTGACACAGCGAATCGCGACTCACGAGGGCTGGGGCAAGGACGGCATTCGCATCACCGCCACAGGCGGCGGTCCCGCAATGGCATCGGCGATCGTCAGCGGCTCGGTCGATGCCGGCATGGGTTCCTACGAAACCGCGCTGAAGCTCCAGAATGAGCATCGCGGGCGCCCGCTCGTCACGATGGATAAATTCGTGCCGCGCTTCATCACCCATGTGATCTTCACACGCAAGCCCCTGCTCGACAGCAATCCTGCCGTAATCAAGACTTTCGTGAACTCGTTCTTCGCCGTACTCGACTACATGCGCGCGCATCGCGACAAGACGATCGAGATCGCCGACGACGTCATCCACGACGGAAAGAGCGTGGTCGCCGGCGCCTATGATCGCGAAATGCCGCTGATGTCCAAGGATGGGACCTTCGACCCCGAGGCGCTCAAGATCATCGCGCAATCCTGGGTCGATCTGAAGATCTTGCCGACCGTCCCGAGCGATGATCAAATCCTGACACGCCGCTTCGTCCCGGTGAAGGTCCAGACCGCCGGTTCACATTAAGCGGGCGTAGAACATAACCGGCTGAACAAGATAAGCGAGGAAACTGCCACATGATCCGCACGATATCCGCGTGCCGCGTGACGCCGCGCCTGCTTGCCGCCGCCACCGCGGCGATCTTCGGTATTGCCCTTGGCGCGCAGACAAGCGTTGCCGCCGACAAGATCAAGATCGGCACTGTCCATTCGCAGGGCGGCGCCTCGGCCTTCGTTGCCAAGGCCAAGGGCTATTTCAAGGAGGAAGGCCTCGACGCCGAACTCGTGCTCTTCAATTCCGCAGCGCCGATCGCCGTCGCCGCCGCGTCGGGCGATATCGATGTCGGCTCGACCGCGCTGACCGCGGCCTTCTGTAATCTCGCCTACCAGGGCACGCTGAAGATCATCGCCGCCGGCGGCTGGGAGCGTCCCGGCTTCCAGACCATCGGTTTCCTTGTCTCGAACCAGGCCTATGCCAAAGGGATGCACGGCTTCAAGGATCTGAAAGGCGCCAAGGTCGGCATCACCCAGCTTGGCACGCCGCTCGAATACAGTCTCGCCCGGGTGCTCAAGAAGCATGGTATCTCGATCGATCAGGTGAAGATCGTGCCGCTGCAATCGAACCAGAATGTCGGCTCCGCCGTGAAAGGCGGCGAGGTCGATGTCGGCGTGCAGACCGTCGCGAATGTCTTTCCGCTGGTGCAGCGCGGCGACGCCAAGATCCTCGGCTGGGCCGCGGATGAGCTCGGCGGTGGGCAAAGCACCATCACCTTCACGACCGGGAAGATGGCCAAGGAGCATCCCGACGTCGTCAAGCGCTTCCTCAAGGCTTTCGCCAAGGGCGGCGCGACTTGGGACAAAGCGTTCCTCGATGCGCAGGGCAATCGCAAAGATCAAGCGAGCGCGCCCGAAATGATCGACATCGTCGCCAAGACGCTCGGCGAAAGGCCGGAGGTCGTGTCACACGGCGTCGGCTATTTCGATCCGGAGAACCGCATCATCGTGTCCGATCTGCAGGATGTGCTCGACTGGTATCATGCGAACGGCAAGATCAAGGACCACATGGATGCCCGCTCGCTGCTCGATTCGCGCTTCGTCATCGAAGCGAAAGCGGATAAAAGCGCCGAACGGAAGAAGTGAGCACGCGGTTCGGCGCTTCGTTCGCGAAGCGCCGCGCCCCTACTCCGCCGCTTCCTTCTGCGGCTCCGGCACCTTGTCGCGCATGGTGACGAATTCCTCCGCCGCCGTCGGATGCACCGCCATAGTCGCGTCGAATTGCTGCTTGGTGGCGCCGCAAATCACCGCGACGGCGAGGCATTGCACGATCTCCGGCGCGTCGACCCCGGCCATGTGAATGCCGAGCACCTTCTGCGTCGGCTGGTCGACGACGAGCTTCATCATCGTCCGCTCCTCGCGGCCCGACAGCGTGTTCTTCATCGGCCGGAAGCGCGCACGATAGATGTCGAGCGTGTGGCCGCGCTTGCGTGCCTCGCGCTCGCTCAAGCCGACCGTTCCAACCGGCGGCTGGCTGAACACCGCTGTCGCGACATTATAATGCGAGATCTTCATCGGATTGTTGTTGTAGAGCGTCTCGGCGATGGCGCGGCCTTCCGCGATCGCGACCGGCGTGAGATTCAGCCGATCGGTCGCGTCGCCGATCGCATAGATGTTCGGCACCGAGGTCCTCGACCATTCATCGACGGTGATGCACCCATTGGCATGATGCTTCACACCGACTTCGGCGAGCCCCATATGCGCGATATTGGGCTTGCGGCCGGTCGCATACATGATGAGGTCGGCGGAGATCTCCTCGCCCGCCTTGGTATGCGCCGTGAAGCCGCCCTGGATCTTGTCGATGCGCGCAAGCTCGGTGCGCGCGCGGATGGTGACGCCGCGCTGGCGCATCTCTTTGGCGATATCGACGCGGACATCGTCATCGAAGCCGTTCAGCACCTCCTCGCCGCGGATGACCAGAGTCACCTCGGCCTTCAATCCTGAGAAGATGTTGGCGAATTCGAGCGCGATATAGCCGCCGCCGACGATGACGATATGCCGTGGCAATTGCGGCAGATCGAGCGCCTCGTTCGAGGAGATGACATGCTCGATGCCGGGGATTTTCGGCGTCACCGGATGTGAGCCGGTGGCGACGATGATGGTCTCGGCCGTGACTCGCTTGCCGTTGCTGAGCGCGATGGTATGCGCGTCCTCGAGCGTCGCCCGCGCCTCGTAGAGGGTGCAATCCTTCAAAAGGTTGCGATAGATGCCTTCGAGCCGGTCGAGCTCCTTGTTTTTGTTGGCAATGAGCGTCGGCCAATCGAAGCGCGGCGGCGTGACTTCCCAACCAAAGCCGCGTGCATCCTCGAAAGCGTCGGCGAATTGTGCGCCGTAAACCAGCAGCTTCTTCGGCACGCAGCCGCGCATCACGCAAGTGCCGCCGATGCGACTGTTCTCGGCGATGCCGACCTTGACGCCATAGGACGCAGCGCGGCGCGAGCCCGCCACGCCGCCCGATCCAGCGCCGATAGTGAAAAGGTCGAAATCGTATTTTGGCATGTCTCGTCCTGTCGTGTTATTTCTTACCTTCATCGCGTGTGGCGATGATCGCCGCGACGGCGGCCCCATTCCCACTTTGACGGCCAAGAGCTTCGACGACGCCGGCTTGATCCGCCGTCGGCCTGTTCTGGCTCATCTTCCATTTGCCTTCGAGCCGCGCGATTGGCAACTCGAAACCGATGATAGCGTTGACCATGCCGCGGATGAAATCCGGAGGGGCGTCGCTGACCGCCCAGGGCTTGGCCTGCTGGCTCTCGTGCGAATGCGTAAGCTTCGCAACATGCGCAAGTTTCCAATCGGGATCATCGATCAGGCGCAGCTTTCCGTAAGCGTGGATCGCGACATAGTTCCAGGTCGGCACCACTTTTCCGCTTTCCGCTTTCGTCGGATACCACGAGGGGCTGACATAGGCGTGTGGGCCGAGGAAGATGGCCAGCGCTTCGACATCGCTTGCTGCTCCCGTCCATTGCGAATTGGCGCGCGCCAGATGGCCGCTCAGCGTGCCGAACGGTGTCGGCTCGGGATCAAGCAGCAGCGGAACATGACTGGCGATCAAGCCGTCCGTGCCGATGGTCACGAGCGTGGCAAACCCGATCTCGCGCATCGTCCGATGCAGCACCGGCACGCGGCTCTCTTCGAAATGCTGGGGAACGTACATCTTCCGTACCGCCTGTCTGGGAGCGCCGATGCCATCACGCGCTAGGCGAAGCGCGCCTAATCAGCTTCCCCGCCAGCGCGCCGGTGTGGTCGGCGTGATCCACGGTGACAATACCGTTTACCAGTACCGTCGTCGCCTTGCCGGCGGGGTACTGATGCGGGTCGTCATAGGTGGCGCGCTCTGCAAATTCGGTCGGATCGAAAATCGTCACGTCGGCGGCGTAGCCAGGCTTCAAGAGCCCGCGATCGGTGAAGCCGAGCGAACGCGCCGAGAGGCCGGTCATCTTCCAGATCGCGCGCGGCAGATCGACGAGCTTCAAGTCGCGACAATAATGGCCGAGGATGCGCGGGAAGGTGCCGTAGAAGCGCGGATGCGGCCGTCCCTGCCCGGTCGTGCCGTAAGGCGCGACGCAATTCCCGTCCGAGCCGACCGAGACATGCGGCGAGCGGATCATCGCCTGGATATCGTCTTCCGAAATCGAATCGACCAGTACGCGCGTCGCGCATTTATCCTCGATCAGGTAATCGCAGACGCGATCGACGGGATCGACGCCCCGCTCTTCCGCCAGCGCGCTCATGAATTTTCCGGCGAATTGCGGCGTATTCGGGCTGACCGAGATGCGGATCGCCTCCCAATTCTTGATGCGGCCGAAATTGTTGAG
>DATMZZ010000323.1:0-9031 GCA_035573175.1 Allostellaceae bacterium | reverse complement strand
TTGAGAAAGTCGGGCTTGAACTGCTCGCCCGTCTGGATGTTGACCGGCTTGATCGTATAGGGAATGCCGGCTTCTTCGCAGAAGATGGTGATCTTGTGCCCGTTCGGCGTCGGCCAATAGTAAAGCTCGATCACGTTAAGCCCTTCCGTTACGCGGTATTTAGGAACTGTGGGGACATGTGGATGAAGCGACAAGCCGGCCCGGCAGATGCGCCAGCAAGCCGGCCATGAAATCCTTCGGGTCTGCCGCGCGCATCGCTTCGCCCATGACCGCGATACCCGTGGCGCCAGCCTCAAGACACGCGGCGGCGTTGCCCGTATCGACTCCGCCGAGCGCCAGCACGGGCAATTGCCAAGGCCCGCGCAACGCATCGAGCCCGAGCGCCGGCCCGTAGCCGGGCTTGCTCTGGGTGAGGAAGATCGGGCTAAGCGTCGCGTAATCCGCACCCGCGGCGGCGGCCTTCGCCACCTCCGCCGCACCATGCGCCGAAATGCCGATCAGCACTTTTGGGCCGAGGACGCGTCGCGCTTCAGCGACCGAGCCTTGTGCGGGCAGATGAATACCGATGTCCAGGGCCGCGGCGGCTTCGAGATCGTCATGCACCGTGATCGTTGCACCGCATTTTTTGCCGAGCGCGACGAGACGCTGGAGCAGCGCGCGGCGCTCGGCCGCCGGCATATCCTTCTCGCGCAAACTGAGCCAGCGGCAACCGCCGGCAAAGAGCGCGGCGGCGATGTCTTCGAGCGGCGGTTTCGCCTGATGGCGATCGGTGATGGCGAGAACCGCCGGGATCGGCAGTTGCAGCAGCAGGCTCACCCGCCGACGAGACCCAGCTGCGGGCTCGAGGGCTCGGCCTGTGTCCGCTTCGGGATGCGGCCTGCGAGCCGCGCGCCGCGGCCGGCATCAACCGCGTAGCGCATTGCCAGCGACATGCGCACCGGATCGCGCGCCTTGGCGACAGCGGTGTTGAGCAACACGCCATCGCAGCCCAATTCCATCGCCTGTGCCGCATCCGAGGCGGTGCCGATGCCGGCATCGAGGATCACCGGCACCGGGCTGGTCGCGACGATGCGCTCGATCGCGTAAGGGTTCGCGATGCCGAGGCCGGTGCCGATTGGCGAACCCAGCGGCATGACCGCCGCGGCGCCGAGATCGGCAAGCTTACGACAAGTGACCGGATCGTCGTTGCAATAGGGCAGCACGATGAAACCGTCTTTCACCAACTGATCGGTCGCGACGAGAAGCTGCTCGACGTCGGGATAAAGCGTCTCGCGATCGCCGATCAGCTCGAGCTTCACCCAATTGGTCTCGAGCGCCTCGCGGCCGAGCTGCGCCGTCAGCACCGCATCCTTCACCGTCGCGCAGCCGGCCGTGTTCGGCAGCAGCGCATAACCGTCGAGCAGATCGACGAGGCTTTCGGCATAGGCTTCGAGGCTGATGCGCCGTAACGCCACGGTCACCAGTGCCGGCTGCGCCGATTGCAGCGAATCGAGTAGCACCTGCTGATTGGGATAGCCGCCGCTGCCCATCAGCAGCCGCGAGCCGAAGCTGCGGTCCGCAATGGTGAGTGCGTCGGTTACGGTATGTGTCGAATCGGGTGCCATCTCAGCCACCGCCGAAGGGCTTCACAATCTCGATGTGGTCACCCGCCGCAAGCTTGGCCGCAGCCCAGCCGCTTGCCGGCACGACCGCCCCGTTGAGCGCGACCGCGACGCCTTTCGGCTTGGTGATGCCGCGTGCCGCCAAAAGCTCCGCCACGGTGACGGCGCTCACCTGCTCGTCCTTGCCATTGACGCGAATGACCGCGTTCATGCCTTTTCCTTGGCCGTTGCCTGCGCCGTTCCTAGGCGTGTCCCGGCGAACCGCGAAATCGCGAAAGGCCGGATCACCTCGGCGACCTCTTCTTCCAGGATATAGCGCGCGATGGCGTCCGCCGTCACCGGGGTCAGCAAAATGCCATTCCGATGGTGACCGGTCGCGTAAACGAGTCCTTCGATCTCCCCGGGCCCTAAAAGCGGTGCGTCGTCGCGCGAGCCGGGACGGAAGCCGACCCACATCTCGTCGATCGGCAATTCCTCGACGCTGGGTAGTGCACGCCATGCACCTTCGAGCAGCGAGTAGACGCCGCCGGCGGTGAGATCGCCGTTGAAGCCGCGCTCTTCCGTGGTCGCGCCCACGATGAGGCGGCCATCCTCGCGCGGCACGAGATAAACGCGCGGCGTCCAGACGACGTGGCGCAAGATCGGCGCCGCCGGATCCATGCGCAACGCCAGCATCTGGCCCTTGATTGGCCGCACCGGAGGCCTAGCCGTCGGCGGCAGGCCGGCGATCTCGCCCGACCAGGCACCCGCGGCGAGCAGAACCACGTCGGCATCCACATGCCCATTATCGAGCGCGATACCCGTGATACGGCCGGCCGCGCTCTCGATCGCCGCGACTTTCGTATGCTCATGCAGCTTGCCGCCGGCGGCGATGAATGCCGCGCGCAGCGCGCGCACCAGCTTGCGGTTCTCGACTTGGTGGTCGCTCGCGCAATAGACCGCGGCGGCAAGATTGGGATGGAGATAAGGCTCGCGCTGGCGCGCTTGTCCGCCCGTCAGCCATTCGAGCGCGATGCCATGCGCGCGCTGGAAGTCGTAGGTGTAGCGAAGCTGCGCCGTGTCGTCGCGATTGAGCGCGACCATCAACGTGCCTTCCTGGCGCAGCTCGACGCTTTGCCCGGAAGCCGCTTCGAGCTCTGCGGCGAAACGCGGCCAGGCATCCTGGCTGGCGCGACAGAGGCCATGCAGCGCGAGCTCACCCGGCTCGGTCTCGACACCGGCGGCGAGCATGCCGGCTGCGGCCCAGCTCGCGCCCTTCCCGGCCTCGCCGCGCTCGAAAATCTCGACCGCGCAGCCGGCCTGCGCCAACCGCCAGCCGACGGACAGACCAATCACGCCGCCACCGATGATGGCGGTTTTAGGCTTACTGCGTGATGTTTGGCCGTCCATGGGCTCCCTTCGCTGGCATGACCCAGACAGGTTCCGTGGGTATGATCTCAGCCGGCCAATCGCCGGCACCCCAGCCGTGTCATCAAATTGAAGCGCTCGGGACCTGCCCTGGCAAGGGCTTTATTATCGCCCCTCGGTGACGGGGAGCCGCGCGATCGCTCTCAAGCCGAACCGCGTGCGTCAGCGAATCCGCGAGTCTTCCGCTGCCTGTGCCAGTTTCGGCCAGCGCGGAAACGGGCACACCACGCATAGCGCCCCTCGATACGCGCGAGCTGATGGCCGAGACCGCGTCGCAAGAGCATGGATGCGCGGCTCGATCTCGAGAACGGCGCGACGGCGGAAAGCTTCGTCGACGATATCCCGCAATCGGCGATGATTAGGTTCGTCCATCGACAACGTCGCCATCGTCCCGGCGCAAGGTGAATGTCTCGCTATCCGTCAAGACGCGCTCGGCCAATTCCTGTGTCATCGTCGATCGGACCCGCCGCTCTGAGTTTCTCGATCATTGCTATCGGATCGCGAAAATAATCCCAAGTGGCAAACGCCCATTCGCATCGCCGCTCTTCACGAACAAAGCGTCTTCGGTACTGGTCTGCGCGATAACCACATGGATATATATGTGTCTTGCTACGGAATTTTTCGAAAGGCGCGACGTGGCTGCTAAGCAATTGAAGACGTCAGACGGCTTCCGTTGGCGCCCGGCGCGCGAGCCGGTGAAGCTGCCGATCCGGGGCCGCTATGTGACGCTCGAGCCGCTAAAGCCACGGAGCCACGCTGCATCGCTTTACGAGGCGACACACGGGCCCGGGCATGACAAGCAGCTCTGGGATTTCATGTTCGTCGGGCCGTTCATCAACCGCGCGGATTTCGCGCTCTGGCTCGCCGCCTGCTCCGATTCCGAAGATCCGCTGTTTTTCGCCATCGTCGACAAGCGGCGTGGCGCGCTCGGCATGGTGAGCTTCATGCGCATCAATCCGGGCCATGGCGTGATCGAGCTCGGCAACATCTTCTTCGCCGCGCCATTGCAGAAGAGGCGCGGCGCGACCGAAGCGATCTTCCTCATGCTGCGTCAATGCTTCGAGCGCTGGGGCTATCGCCGCGTCGAATGGAAGTGCGACGCGCGCAATCGCCGCTCGCAGCGCGCGGCCTTGCGTTTCGGCTTTCAGCGCGAGGGGTATTTCCGCCAGCACATGGTGATCAAAGGAGACAGCCGCGATACTGTGTGGTTCGCGATCATCGATCGCGACTGGCCGCGGCTGCGCGATGCGTATCGGCACTGGCTCGCGCCGGCGAATTTCGATCGCGAGGGCGGGCAGCGCGCCAAGCTCAGAGCGCGGTTGCGAGGATATTGACCGCCAGCGCCAGCACGCCGGCATTGAAGAAGAAGGCGAGCACGCCATGCGCTAAAGTCAGGCGGCGCATCGGCTTCGAGAGCACCTGTACATCGGAGACCTGGCAGGTCATGCCGACCACGAAGGCGTAATACATAAAGTCCCAGAAATCGGGATGTCCTTTGCCCGGGAAAGCGAGGCCACCGCGCAGCGTGCCGTCGGCATCCGGATCGCCGTAGAAATAATGCGCATAGCGAATCGCGAACATCGTATGGACCAGGCTCCAGGACAGCATGAGCGTTCCGGCCGCCACCGAGACGCGGCCGACGAGCGAGCTCGTCGGCGCGCCTTCGGGCTTTTGCAGCACGAAAGCGAGCACGGTGAGGCTCGCCGCCGCGGCAATAACGACAACTCCGAGGATGATCCAGAGATGCGTGTCGCTGAGACTGGCGCGTTGGCGCAACACGGAGGAATTGCCCGCGCCAAGGACGAAGGCGGTCAGCGCGAAGAATAGGACCACGCCGGTGTCCCAGCCGATCGCGCCGCGCATGGACGCCGGTAGCGTCGCCGGCATGAGCAGGAAGACGCAAAAGCCGAGCACTGCCCCGGCGCCGAAGCGAAAAGTAACGACGAGACTGCGCAGAAAGCCAAGCATGAAGGCGAGGCTAACAAACGCGGCGGCAAGCGCAAATCGCCTGCATCCCGTGACCGCCCCTGCTTCCGGATGACTGATTTTGACCCATCGCAGTATTTCGTTAACGCTAATTTTTAAGGATGCCCTAACTTCGGCATCGCGATAATCGCCAACCACGCGGCCCGAATGGCCGCCGCAAAGGAAGAATCATGGTGGCGATCAGCCAAAGCGAGCCGTTCTCGGGCCGCGCTGGTACCGGAATCCGCGTCAAGCTGCTCGGCGCTTTCGGCGCGATGGCCTTGCTGGGCCTCGTCACCTGCCTCATAGCCGTGCTGCGCGGCGAGGCGCTGCTCGCCGTTATCGCGACGCTCAGCCTGATCGCCGTCGGCCCCGCGCTCTTCGTCGGCAGCCACCTTGTTCGCCGGCTCGACGCGCTGACCCGCAGCATGAGCGATCTCGCGCGCGGCAATCTCGATGTCGTTGTTCCGGAATTGGGTAATGACGAGATCGGAGAGATGGCGGGAGCATTGATCGTGTTTCGCGATCGCGCGCGGCTCGGCCGCGAACGCGAGACGCAAGCCGCGCAAGAGCGCCAAGCCATGACCGAACAGCGCCGCGCCGAGCTGCTCGCGCTGGCGCAAAGCTTCGAGGCAAGCGTCAAAGGCGTTGTCGATACCGTTTCGGGCGCGGCCGGCGCGATGCAGACGACCGCCGCGGCGATGGTCTCGACCGCCGAAGCCGCGCTACGCCAATCCGATGCCGTGGCCGAAGCCGCCGAGCGCGCCTCGACCAATGTGCAGACCGTCGCGGGCGCCGCCGAGGAGCTTTCCGTCTCGACCTCGGAGATCGGGCGCCAAGTCGCTGAATCGGCGCGCGTCGCGCATGACGCTGTCGCCGAAGCCGAGCGCACCAGCAACACCGTGCGCGGTCTTGCCGAAGCGGCGCATCGCATCGGCGAAGTGGTGAAGCTCATCTCCAATATCGCCAGCCAGACCAATCTCCTCGCGCTCAACGCCACGATCGAGGCGGCGCGCGCGGGTGAAGCCGGTCGCGGCTTCGCGGTGGTCGCATCCGAAGTCAAATCGCTCGCCAATCAGACGGCGAAAGCGACCGACGACATCGCCGCGCAAGTGCGCGCAATCCAGGACGCGACGCGCGAAGCAGTGAATGCGATCGGCGAGATCAGCACCACTGTCGCCAAGAGCAATTCGATTTCCGCCGCGATCGCCGCCGCGATCGAGAAGCAAGAAGCGACCACGCTTGAGATCGCGCGCAACGTGCTCGAAGCGGCCAAGGGCACGCGCGGCGTCTCGGCGAATATCATGGGGCTCAACCGCGCTGCCGACGAAACCGGTCAGGCCGCGAACATGGTGCTGAGCTCGGCCGCAGGTCTCGCCGAAGAGGCCGACACGCTGCGCAGCGAAGCCGAGCGCTTCCTCTCGAGTGTCCGCGCGCGCTGACGGGGCTGGCAGCACTCTCGCTGATAGGCTGCTAAAATACTGATATTTCTTGGTTTTTTCTTGATTATTAACGCCCATCGGGAAACCATGGTGACGGCCTCCGTTGTCTAGCTCGAGAGAGACGCCACGAGGTATCGCGCATGTTTTCTCAAGAGATCATTCGCAAGCAGCTTGAAGGATACCGGCTGACCACCGCCGAGATCCTCTATCACCTGCCCGACCATCCGCATCTGGTTCAGAGCTTCATCTGGCAGCAATTCGATATGGCGCCGCGCTATCCGGAGCTGCAGCGCTTCCTCGCCTTCTGGGAAAAGAACATCGAGGGCAAGCTGCATTCGGTGAAGGTCGCACAAGCCTCGCTGATCGGACCGGCGAAATACCGGCACGCCCAGGCATCGTTCAGCCTTCACTGATCGTTTGTTCGAGGTCGCGCGGCTTTTTTAATGCCGCGCCGAGACTTCGTGGGTCTTCAAGATCTTATCGCTAGTGGCGTCGATCTCTTCAAGGCGGATGCCGTAATGCCACAGCGTCGATAGCTGCTCGAGCACAGCCCGCGCTGAATTCTCGTCCAGCAGAACGCCGTCATGCACCGCGTGGCTGAGGACGAGGCAGCGATCGCCGGCGAGATCGACATCGCGGACCTGGATGTCGGGCTCATGCCGCGCGAGATCGTATTGCCGCGCCAGCGCGCGGCGGATTTCGCGATAGCCGCGATCCTCATGGATCGCATCGACCACCATCGCATCCTGGTCGGAATCATCGACCAGCTTGAACATGCGGAACTCGCGCATCAGTCGCGGGCTCAGATATTGCAGCACGAAGCTCTCGTCGCGGTAATTCGCCCAGGCATGGCGCAGCGTGCCGTAGGGATCGCCGTTCCCCGCGAAATCCGGGAACCATTCGCGATCCTCGGCGGAGGGATCGAGGCAGATGCGCTTGATATCGCGCATCATGGCGAAGCCAAGCGCATAGGGATTGATACCGCCATAGCGCTGATCGTCGAATTCCGGCTGGGTCACGACGCTGGTATGCGAATGCATGATCTCCAAGAGCGTGCCGTCGCTGATCAGGCCCTTCTCATGGAGGCGGTGCACGATCTCGTAATGACAGAAGGTCGCGCAACCTTCGTTCATCATCTTGGTCTGCTTCTGCGGATAGAAATATTGCGAGACGTGACGCGCGATGCGCACCAGCTCGCGCTGCCACGGCTTCAGCCGCGGCGCCCGCTTTTCGAGGAAATAGAGGAGATTTTCTTCCGGCAGGCCGAGCTTCTGGCGGATCGCCGCGAGCTCTTTCTCGGCCAGCTTGGCATCCGCCGACGCGGTCTCCTGCGCGAGCTGTGCTGTGCGCCAGATGTCGTCGTAATTCTCTTCGGCGAAGCGCCGGCGCTCTTCCTCGCGCTTCTTCTCTTCCTCGAGATTGAGCTTCGGCCGCCGCGCATAGCGGTGGACGCCATGGTTCATCAGGGAATGCGCGGCATCGATCGTCCGCTCGACCTCGTCGGTGCCGTAAGTCTCCTCGGCATGCGCCACGTAATCGCGCGCGAAAGTCAGATAATCGAGGATGCCGCTCGCATCCGTCCATTGCCGGAAGAGGAAATTGTTCTTGAAGAAATGGTTGTGACCGAAGGCGGCATGCGCGACGACCAGTGTCTGCATCGCCATGGAATTCTCTTCCATGATGTAGGAGATGCAGGGGCTGGAATTGATGACGATCTCATAGGCAAGGCCCTGATAGCCTTTGCGGTAGAGCGTCTCCTCGCGCGCGAAATGCTTGCCGAAGCTCCAATGCCGGTACATCAGCGGCAGGCCGATCGAGGCATAAGCATCGAGCATCTGCTCGGAGGTGATCACCTCGATCTGGTTCGGATAGACGTCAAGCCCCATCTCGCCGACCGCGATCTCCTCGATCGCATCATAGACGCGGCGCAGCTTCTCGAAATCCCATTCCGGCCCGGTGAAGAGCAGCTTGTTGTCGCCGGCGACCGAGTTGAGCAACGTCTCAGGCATGCTCGCGGTCCTTGGCGAAGAGATCGTGGAACACCGGATAGATTTGCGATGGATCGGCGACCTTGCGCATCGCGAAATTCTCATGAACGGGCGCGATCGCGGCATAGGTGCGCCACAGATCGGTCGGCGGCGACGGGAAGCCGTGGCGCAGCGTCGCCTCGGCACCGACCTCGATATAGGCGAAATATTGGGTCACCGGCAGAATATCGCCGCCCAGCAATTGGCTGCAGCGGTCGCTGTCCTCGGAATAGTTGTCCCCGTCGGAGGCCTGCGCCGCGTAGATGTTCCAGTTCTCGGGGTTGTAGCGCTCGCGCACCACTCTCATCATTTCGTCGAGCGCGGTTGAGACGATCGTGCCACCGGTCTCGCGGCTGTGGAAGAACGTATCTTCGTCGACCTCCTGCGCGTTCGAGGTGTGGCGGATGAAGACGAGATCGACCGTTTTGTAGCGCCGCGTCAAGAAGACGTGCAGCAGGAGGAAGAAGCGCTTGGCGAGATCCTTCATCGCCTCGGTCATCGAGCCCGACACGTCCATCAGGCAGAACATCACCGCCTGCGCGTTCGGCTTCGGAACGCGCTCGAAGCGGTTGTAGCGGACATCGACCGG
>DATMZZ010000322.1:0-11799 GCA_035573175.1 Allostellaceae bacterium | reverse complement strand
CCGGCGCTGGGACCGCGTGGAGGGCAAAGAACATGCAGACGATCCTGATTTCCAATCGTGTTGCAGAGCCGAGCCGCGGCGGCGCCATGCCGGGAGGCTTGGCCGCCGCGCTCTATGCTGCCACGGACAAGAACGGCGCGTGGTGGATCGGCAGCAGCGGAAAGCACACCAGGGAGAACAGCAACGAACCGCCAATTCATGCGAAGAACATCGGCGCCGGCAAGCTGATAACGGTTGATTTCCCCGCCAATCTCTATCGCAATTTCTACAACGGCATGTCGAATTCGGCGATCTGGCCGATCCTCCACGATCGCGCCGACCTGCTGCATTACGATGAGCGATTCTTCCAAGCCTATAGCGAAATCAACGATCTGATGGCCGACGCCATCGCCCGTCTCGCTCAGCCCGACGCACTGATCTGGATACACGATTATCATTTCTTCATGCTCGGCGAGTGCCTGCGCCGCCGCGGCATCACCAACCCGATCGGCTTCTTCCTGCACACGCCCTTCCCGACCGCCTCGGTGCTGAGCTGCATGCCGCAGCACAAGGCGATCATGAAAAGCCTTGCCGCCTATGACTTGATCGGGTTCCAGACCGGCAACGACCTGCTGCGCTTCCGCGATTATGCGACGACCGAACTGACGGCGACGCTGACCGGCCAGACGACGCTGCGCTTCGGCAAGGACCGCGTGCAGATCGGCGTCTTCCCGATCGGCATCAACGTCGAGCGCTTCGCGGAAGCGGCGGAACGCAACCTCAAGACCCGGCGTCTTAACCGCATGCGGCACGATCTGCATGAGGGCAATCTTGTCATCGGTGTCGACCGGCTCGATTACAGCAAGGGCCTGCCGCTGCGCTTCGAATCCTACGAGCAGTTCCTCACCCTCTATCCCGACGAGCGCAAGCGCGTGTCCTTCTTGCAGATCACGCCGCCGACCCGCTCCGAGGTGGAGAGCTATCGCCGCATCCGCGGCGAGCTCGCCGCCAAGGCCGGCGATATCAATGCCCGTTTCGGCAGCGTCGATTGGGCGGTGCTGCGCTACGTCAACGAGAGCTTCTCGCCCGACGAGCTCGCCGGTTTCTATCGCATGAGCAAGGTCGCTTGCGTGACGCCCTTGCGCGATGGCATGAACCTCGTCGCGAAAGAATATATCGCGGCGCAGAATCCCGAGGACCCCGGCGTCCTCGTGCTGTCGAGATTCGCTGGTGCCGCGCAGGAGCTGAACGCCGCCTTACTCGTCAATCCGTATGACACAGAAGAGGTTGCGCGCAGCCTCCATCAGGCGCTCTATATGCCACATGCTGAGCGGGTGGAGCGATGGGAGACCTCGATGCGCGTGCTGCGCAAAGCGGACCTGCAGAGCTGGTACGATTCCTTCTTCGTGGCGCTGCGCAGCGCATCGATCAAGCCGGCAGATAGCACGACGCTCAGCGTCGCTTGAGACTGCAACACGTGCAGTCCCAAGGCGAGCCAGCGTGCGTGATCGAGAGGAAGAGCAAGCACATTGATCCAACCCTCCGACAACGTCACCGCCACGGCAACGACCGCTAGCACGCTCCCCCGCGAATTTGCCGCTGCGCGCGGACCAAAGTGTGGCGCACGCATCGTCATCGAGCGGCTCTATCCCGAGCTCGATGGTGGCCGTTATCCGATCAAGTGCGTGGTCGGCGACCGGCTCGATATCTGGGCCGACATCTTCCGCGACGGGCACGACGTACTCGGCGCAGCCATTCTGTATCAGCCCGAAGGCGCTTCCCGCTGGCATTCGGCGCCGATGCGTCTCTTCGACAACGACCGCTGGATCGGCACGATTGCGCCAACCGAAAATCGGCGGTACCGCTATACGATCGAGGCCTGGACCGATCTTTACGCTTCCTGGCGCGACCGCATGCAACGCAAGCGCGCCGCGCGGCAGGATCTCACAGTCGATCTCCCCGAGGGCCGTGCGCTGGTGCGCGCCGCGGAAGCGCGCTCGGGCCGCACGATCGCGCCGGCCGATGCCAGTATCGAAGCGTTGCTCGATGGGCCTATCGTCGAGGCCATGGCGGAATGGGGCCCGCGCGAGGATGTGACGCGGCTCGACCGAATCCTCGAAGTCGTCGTCGACCGCAAAGCAGCCGCCTTCGCCGCCTGGTATGAGATGTTCCCACGCTCGCAGAGCACCGTTCCGGGCCGCGGCGCGACGTTCCGCGATTGCATCGCACGGCTCGACGATATCGCGGCCATGGGGTTCGATACGATCTATTTGCCGCCCATTCATCCGATCGGCGAGAAGAATCGCAAAGGTCGCAACAACAATGTGAAAGCGCAGCCGGGCGAGCCCGGCAGCCCCTATGCGATCGGCAGCGCACTCGGCGGTCACGATGCGATCAATCCCGAGCTCGGCACACTCGACGATTTCCGCGATTTCGTTGCCGCCTGCGCCGACCGCGGCATGGAGGTGGCGCTCGACTTCGCCGTGCAATGCGCGCCGGACCATCCTTGGATCAAGCAGCATCCGGAATGGTTCGAGTTCCGCGACGATGGCTCGATCCGCTATGCGGAGAATCCGCCGAAGCAATATCAGGATATCGTCAACGTCAATTTCCGTTCGCCCACGTGGTCGGAACTGTGGCAAGCGATGCGCGATATCGTCACCTTCTGGATCGCGCAGGGCGTGCGCATCTTCCGCGTCGACAATCCGCACACCAAGCCCTTCCCCTTCTGGGAATGGCTGATCCGCGAAGTGCAGAGCGAGCGGCCCGACATTCTCTTCCTATCGGAAGCCTTCACGCGGCCGAAGGTGATGCGCAATCTGGCAAAGCTCGGCTTCACGCAATCCTATACCTATTTCACCTGGCGCAACGAGAAGCACGAGCTGATCGAATATTTCACCGAGCTGACGCACGACGAGCCGAAGGATTATCTACGGCCACATCTTTTCACGAATACGCCCGACATCCTGCCGCGCATCCTGCAGGATGGCGGACCGCCGGCTTTCCGCATTCGCGCCGTGCTGGGCGCAACGCTCGGCGGGCTCTTCGGCATCTATAACGGTTTCGAGCTGTGCGAGAATCGCGCCCTGCCGAATTCGGAGGAATACGCCGATTCGGAGAAATACGAGTACAAGGTCTGGGACTGGGATCGGCCGGGCAACATCAAGCCGCTGATCACCGGACTTAATCGCATCCGCCGAGAGCACGCCGTCTTCGAAGATTGGCGCAATCTCGAATTCCACCTTTGCGACAATGACCGCGTGCTGTTCTATAGCCGCGGACACACCGTCTTTATCGCCGTCAGCCTCGATCCTTTCAGGCCGCAAGAGACAACAGTCGAACTGCCGCTGCATGCGATGGGCTTGAGCGAGGCCGACGATCTTCGGATCAGCAACCTGCTGACCGGCGGCAGCATGCACCTCGTCGGTTCCCGGCAACATATTCGCCTCGGTCCCGATGCGCCAGCGACGATCTTCACCGCGGAGAAGCTGCGGTGAGCGACACGCCGATCGCCGAACGTCCGGATTGGTACAAAGACGCCATTATCTATGAGCTGCATCTGAAGGCGTTCCATGACGCCAACAACGACGGCATCGGCGATATTCCCGGCCTCATCGCAAAGCTCGACTATATCCAGGAGCTCGGCGTCACCGCGATCTGGTTGCTGCCGTTCTTCCCGTCGCCGCTGCGCGACGACGGCTACGACATTTCCGACTACCGTGACATCCATCAATCCTATGGCAGCTTGTCGGATTTCCGGCAGCTCGTGCGCGAAACGCATAAGCGCGGCATGCGCATCATCATCGAGCTGGTCATCAATCACACCTCGGATCAGCACCCCTGGTTTCAGCGCGCGCGGCGCGCCAAACCCGGATCGGTTGCGCGCAATTTCTACGTCTGGAGCGACACCGACGAGAAATACAAAGGCACGCGCATCATCTTCACCGATACCGAGAAATCCAACTGGACCTGGGATCCTGTCGCCGGCCAGTTCTACTGGCACCGCTTCTTCTCGCATCAGCCGGATCTGAATTTCGACAATCCGCATGTCGTGCGCGCGGTGGTCAACACCATGCATTTCTGGCTCGATCTCGGTGTCGACGGGTTCCGCCTAGACGCGATTCCCTATCTCTGCGAGCGCGAGGGAACGAACAGCGAGAATCTTCCCGAGACGCATTCGATCATCAAGCAGATCCGCACAGAGCTCGACCAAGAATATATTGGCAAGGTCCTGCTCGCCGAGGCCAATCAATGGCCCGAGGATGTGAAGGACTATTTTGGCAATGGTGACGAATGCCATATGGCATTCCACTTCCCGCTCATGCCGCGCATCTACATGGCGATCGCGCAGGAAGACCGGCATCCGATCACCGACATCATGCGCCAGACGCCGGAGATTCCGGAATCCTGCCAATGGGGCGTGTTCCTGCGCAACCATGACGAGCTGACGCTCGAAATGGTGACCGACGCCGAGCGCGACTATCTTTGGCTCACCTATGCCGCCGATCGCCGCGCACGCATCAATCTCGGCATCCGCCGGCGCCTCGCGCCGCTGATGCAGAACGATCGCCGCAAGATCGAGCTGATGAACGGATTGCTGCTGTCCATGCCGGGCACGCCGATCATCTATTACGGCGACGAGATTGGCATGGGCGACAATATCTATCTCGGCGATCGCGACGGCGTGCGCACGCCGATGCAGTGGACGCCCGATCGCAATGCCGGCTTCTCTCGCGGTGACCCTGCCCAGCTCTATCTGCCACCGATCATGGATGCGGTCTACGGTTACCAGGCGCTCAATGTCGAGGCGCAGTCGCACAGCCTGTCGTCGCTGCTGAACTGGATGCGACGCCTGATCAATGTGCGGCAATCGCTCAAAGTCTTCGGCCGCGGCGCGCTTACCTTCCTCTATCCCTCGAACCGCGCGGTCATCGCCTATTTGCGCCAGCACGAGGACGTGACGGTGCTCTGCGTGATGAATCTGTCGCGCTCGGCACAGGCGGTCGAACTGGATATGACGCCTTTTACCGGCCGCATACCGGTCGAGATGCTCGGGCGCACCCCGTTTCCCTCGATTGGCACCGGCAGCTACACGATCACGCTGCAAGCCTATGGCTTCTTCTGGTTCGAGCTGACCCAGCCCTCGGAAGATTTGCGGCCGGTGGTGCAGATCGCGCCCGATCTCGTCACGTTGGTCCAGGTCGGCGAATTCGCCTCGGCCTTCGAGGGGCGCAACCGGGGCATCATCGAGCGCGATGTCTTGCCGGCCTATTTACGGCCGCGGCGCTGGTTCGCGCAAAAGAACGAACGCAACGTGCAGATCGCCGTCCTGTCGGCCCTTTGCTTCTCACTCGGCGGGCGCGATTGCTCCTGGCTGATCGCCGAGGCGCGGGGCAAGACCAACATTGCCTATTCGCTGCCGGTGCTAGACGAATATCAGCCGCCGGCGCCGCCGCCGCCGCAATCGGTGATCGCCAAGCTGCGGCGCAGCTATCGCGAAGGCTATCTGCTCGATGCGCTGTTCGGCGAAGAGTTCATCCGCGCGGCGATCGACGCGTTGCGGCAGAACGCAACGATCGACGCGCACAGCGGCACTTTATCCTTCCGACCGACCCCCGCTTTCCTCGCCACGAATGCGCCCGAGAAGCCGGCGGTCCGCATTGGCGGCCAGGAGCAATCAAACAGCTCCGCGGTGGTCGAGGAATGGCTGATCATCAAGTTCTATCGCAAGGTCGCGAGTGGCACGAATCCGGAAGTCGAGATGGGCGGCTTCCTGACCAACGAGGCGCATTACGCGAATTCGCCTGCGCTCTATGGCAGCATCCATTTCCAGGACAGCGCCGGCAATGACACGGCGCTCGGTGTCGTCCATGCCTGGATCCGCAATCAAGGCGACGGCTGGATCAATACCCTCGCCTATCTCGATCGCTTCCTGCAGGATCGCCGCGTTGCCACCGCCGATCAGCAATCGATCTCGCACGAGGATCACGCCACGTATCTCGTGCGAACCGAGCAGCTCGCGCGACGCACTGCGGAATTTCACCGTGCACTCTATGTCGAGACCGGCGATCCGGCTTTCGTCGCAGAACGCGTTCCATCCGCGGAGGTCAAGAAATGGGGCGAAGCCGTCGCGCAGCTCGTCGATGCCGCACTCGCCGCGCTGACGGAATCCCGCAGTCGCCTGTCAGCCGATGACGCCGCCGCGCTGGACGAGGTGATGGCTGATACCGCCGGACGCAACGAGTATATCCGCGGTCTCGCCGAACTGCCCGACGACGTGCTGATCTCCCGCTACCACGGCGACTATCATCTCGGCCAGACGCTCGTCGTGCAGAACGATCTGTTCATCGTCGACTTCGAAGGCCCGCCGCAGCTTTCGCTCGAGGAACGCCGGCACAAGCATTCGATCGTTCGCGATGTCGCTTGCATGCTGCGGTCCTTCGACTATGCCGCCTGGACCGCGCTCGATAACGCCACGCAAGCCGCCGGTGATCACCGCAGCGAGCTGCGCGACGCGGTGCTACATTGGCGCCAACAGATCAACGAGCGCTTCCTGGACGCCTATCGCGCAGCCATCAGCGATTGTCCGCTCTGGCCACGCGACGAGGTCAGCGCGCGCAAGCTCCTGTCGCTCTTCCTTATCGAGAAGGCGGCGCTCGAGATCGAATACGAAATCGGGAACCGGCCTAGCTGGGCGGGGGTTCCTCTAGCGGGGCTCCGATCCCTGTTGCGCGACAGACAAACAGCCGACAAGCTCAATGACCATTGAACGCGAAGCCGTAGCGATCGAGACCGGCGAGCATGGCGATCCATTCGCCTTCCTCGGTCCCCATGAATTAGGCAGCGGACGTGTTGTCGTACGCAGCTTTCAGCCTGGTGCGCGCCGCGTCGCGCTCATCGATGCATCGGGCACCACCATCGACTCGCAACGCAGCGATGAGCAAGGACTCTTCGAGGTTATCTGCGAACACGGGTTGCATCGGCCTTACCGCTTGCGTGTCTCCTTCCCCAGCGGCGATCAGGAACTCGTCGATCCCTATCAGTTCGGCCCCTGGCTCGGCGAGACCGATATTTATCTTCTGCGCGAGGGCACGCATCTCGCCGCTTTCAACCGTCTCGGTGCGCATTTCACCGCGATCGACGGTGTCGAAGGGATAAGCTTCGCTGTTTGGGCGCCCAATGCGCGGCGCGTCAGCATCGTCGGCGATTTCAATAATTGGGACGGCAGACGGCATCCGATGCGGCTTCATCCCGGCGCCGGCATCTGGGAATTGTTCATTCCCGGACTCGGCGAGGGCGAGCGCTACAAATATGAGATCAAGCCGCGCGATGCAAACCTGCCGCTGTTGAAGGCGGACCCCTATGCCTTCGCAGCCGAGCGGCCGCCGAACACAGCGTCGATCACCAGCCGCACCGATCGCCATCAATGGCAGGACCAGGCCTGGATCGAGGGGCGCCAACGCCGCGACCTTTACCCGCGGCCGATGAATATCTACGAGGTTCATCTCGGCTCATGGCGGCGCCGACCCGAGGAAGGCCATCGCTGGCTCAGTTATCGCGAGTTCGCCGAGACGCTGGTGCCTTACGCGAAAGATATGGGCTTCACCCATATCGAATTGCTGCCGATCACCGAATTCCCCTTCGACGGCTCCTGGGGCTATCAGCCGACCTCGCTTTTCGCGCCGTCCAGCCGCTTCGGCACGCCGACCGATTTCCAATTCTTCGTCGATGCCTGTCACCGCGCGGGGCTCGGCGTGATCCTCGATTGGGTGCCGGGGCATTTCCCTAACGATCCGCACGGTCTCGCCGAATTCGACGGCAGCAAGCTCTACGAGCATGCCGACCCGCGTCAGGGCCTGCACAAGGACTGGAACACGCTGATCTACAATTACGGCCGCGCCGAAGTGGCCGAGTTCCTGCTGAGCAGCGCGCTGTTCTGGTTCGACCGCTATCACATCGACGGCCTCCGAGTCGACGCGGTCGCCTCGATGCTCTATCTCGATTACAGCCGCAAGCCCGGCGAATGGGTCCCCAATCGGTTCGGCGGCAATGAGAATCTCGATGCGGTCGGCTTCCTCAAGCGCCTCAACGAGACCTGCTATGGCCGTTATGGCGGCATCATCACCGTGGCCGAGGAATCGACTGCCTGGCCGATGGTGTCGCGGCCGACCTTCGAGGGCGGGCTCGGCTTCGGCTTCAAATGGAATATGGGCTGGATGCACGACACGCTCAGCTACATGCAGGAAGACCCGATCAATCGCGCCTACCACCACGAGAAGCTGACCTTCGGCCTGCTCTACGCTTTCTCGGAGAATTTCATCCTGCCGCTGAGCCATGACGAGGTCGTGCACGGCAAGCGCTCGATCCTCGGCCGCATGCCCGGCGATCGCTGGCAACGATTCGCCAATCTCCGGGCCTATTACGGCTTCATGTACGGCCATCCAGGAAAGAAGCTCTTGTTCATGGGCGATGAGTTCGGGCAGGAGCGCGAGTGGAACCACGATCAAAGCCTCGACTGGCATCTGCTCGGCGATGAGCTCCATCAAGGCGTGCTGAATCTGGTGCGCGACCTTAATGCACTGATTCAGAATACCAACGCGCTGCATGAACTGGATCACGAGCATGCCGGATTCCAATGGATCGATGCCTCCGATCGCAGCTCCAGCATCGTCTCGTTCCAGCGCTGCGGCCGATCACCGGGCGATCATGTCGTGGTGATCGTCAATTTTACACCCGTGGTGCGCACCGACTATCGCATCGGCATGCCGTCGGAAGGCCCCTATCGCGAGATATTCAATTCCGACGACCGGCGCTATGGCGGCGGTGGCGTTGGCAATAAGGGCACGCTCGTGCCACAGGCGCTGAGTTGGCACGGCCGCACGCATTCCGTGCCGCTAACCCTGCCGCCACTGGCAGCGATCTACCTGGCCCCCACCACCGGGTGAGGCGGGGGTGACGGCACGGATTCAGACGGGCCGACCTTATCCGCTTGGCCCTCAGGTCGATGCGCGTGGCGCGAATTTCGCGCTCTTCTCCGCACATGCGGAGCGTGTCGAGCTCTGTCTCTTCGACGAGCATGGCCGACGCGAGCTCGAGCGCATCGCCCTGCCCGAAAATACGGAAGGCATCTGGCACGGCTATCTGCCTGGCGCTTATCCGGGACTGCTCTACGGTTATCGCGTGCACGGACCTTATGCGCCGCATGAAGGCCATCGCTTCAACCCGCATAAATTGCTGCTCGACCCCTACGCGCGCGAGCTCGCCGGCTCGTTTCACATCGGCGATCTGCATTTCGGCTATCGCATCGGCGGGCCGCGGGGCGATCTCGCCATGGATCGGCGCGACAATGCGCGGGTAATGCCGAAATCCCGCCTGGTCGATGACAGCTTCTCCTGGGGTGACGATCGGCCGCTGCGCACGCCGCTGCGCGACACGGTGATCTACGAGATGCATGTCGGCGGCTTCACGCGTACCCATCCCGACATCCCCGAGTATCTGCGCGGCTCTTTCCGGGCGCTGCGCACGCCTGCAGTGATCGATCATCTGCGGCGCCTCGGCGTAACGGCCGTGGAATTCTTGCCGGTTCAAGCCTGGGTCGATGATCGCTATCTCGTCGAGAGCAATTTGCGCAATTACTGGGGCTACAACTCGATTGGCTTCTTCGCGCCGGAGCCGCGTTATCTTGGCAGCGGCAACCACGCCGAGTTCAAGAACACCGTCGCAGCACTGCATGCCGCCGGCATCGAGGTGATCCTCGACGTCGTCTACAACCATACAGCGGAAGGCAACGAGCTGGGGCCGACGCTGTGCTTTCGCGGCATCGACAACGCATCCTACTATTGGTCGAGCCCCGAAAGTGCGCGCTACACGATGGACTTCACCGGTTGCGGCAACTCGCTCCGGATGTCGCATCCGCGTGTCTTGCAGATGGTCGTCGACTCGCTGCGCTATTGGGTCGAGGTGATGCATGTCGACGGCTTCCGCTTCGATCTGGCCACCACCCTGGCACGCGGCCCGAACGGCTTCGACGGCGATGCGCCGTTTCTCGATGTGCTCGCGCAGGATCCGGTCCTGGCGCAGGTGAAGCTCATCGCCGAACCGTGGGATCTCGGCGAGGGCGGCTATCGCGTGGGCGGCTTCCCGCCAGGCTGGTCGGAATGGAACGGCCGCTATCGCGATGCGATGCGCCCCTATTGGCGCGGCGATGGCGGGATTATCGGCGAAGTCGCCGGACGGCTCGCCGCTTCGGCCGATCTATATCATCACGACCGGCGTCGGCCGAGCGCGAGCGTCAACTTCATCACCGTTCATGACGGGTTCACGCTGCAGGACCTCGTCAGCTACAACGAAAAGCATAATGAAGGGAATGGCGAGGACAATAAGGACGGATCGAACGACAACATCTCGTGGAATTGCGGCGTCGAAGGTCCGACCGAAGACGAGGATGTGATCCGCTTGCGGCAGCAGCAGCGCCGCAACTTTCTCGCCACCTTGCTGCTCTCGCAAGGCGTGCCGATGATCCTCGCCGGCGATGAGATCGGCAATAGCCAGGGCGGCAACAACAACGCCTATTGCCAGGACAATGAGATCGGCTGGATCGATTGGTCGGGACGCGGTGTCGCCGGCCAGGACCTGACCGATTTCGTCGCGCGGCTGGTCGCGCTCCGGCGCAGCTGCAACCTGTCGCATGACCATTTTCTCGAAGGCAAGATCCGCAATCCCACGGGCCGCAAGGACATCGCCTGGTATCGTGCCGACGGCCAGGAGATGACCGAGCCCGATTGGTATTTTCCGGATGCGCGTTTCATCGCCTTCGCCGTCGACGGTGCGACGCCCGCGCTGATCCTGCTCAACGCGCATTTCGAGCCGCTGAGCATCACCGTGCCTGCCGCGACCGGTATTGCGCGCTGGCGCATGGAGATTGACACCACCGAAGCCAATGGCGCCGCTAAGGGCGCGCTGGCGCCGGGCGACACCTACGAGGTGCCCGCGCGCGCAACGCTCATGTTGCTCGGCGAAGGCGGGCCGGAAACGGCCTCGGAGCGATGAAGCGAGCGTATCGCATGGCTTTCGGCGCCACGTCGCAAAGCGACGGTGCGGCGTTTCGCCTCTATGCGCCGAAGGCGCGCCAGGTCGCGCTGCAGCTCGACGGACAGGATCGCGCCATGACACGGGAAGGCGATTGGTTCTCGCTGACGATCGCCGAGGCCAGGCCCGGCATGCGCTACCACTATGTCATCGACGGCCAGCAGGCCGTGCCCGATCCGGCCTCACGCTTCCAGCCGCAAGACGTCAACGGTCCGAGCGAGATTATCGCGCCGGATGCTTTCGATTGGACGGACGGGGCTTGGCGCGGCCGCCCCTGGCCTGAAGCGGTGATTTACGAGCTCCATCTCGGCACCTTCACGCGCGAAGGCACCTATCATGCTGCGATGAGCCAGCTCGCGCGGCTGCGCGATCTCGGCATCACCGCGATCGAGCTGATGCCGCTCGCCGATTTCGCCGGCGCGCGCAACTGGGGCTATGACGGCGTGCTGCCCTTCGCGCCGGATTCGAGCTACGGCCGGCCTCAAGACCTCAAAGCCCTCATTTGCGAGGCGCATCGCCTCGGCCTCATGGTCTTCGTCGATGTCGTCTACAATCACTTCGGTCCGGAGGGGAATTATCTCGGGCTCTATGCGCCGAGTTTCTTCGCCCAGCGCGAGACCGATTGGGGCCGATCACTCGATTTCAGCGGTATCGCCCGACGCTTCTTTATCGAGAACGCGCTCTATTGGCTGATCGAATATCACGTCGACGGGCTGCGCTTCGATGCCGTGC
>DATMZZ010000321.1:0-7498 GCA_035573175.1 Allostellaceae bacterium | reverse complement strand
AGCCGCCCATGCCGCCGCCGTGGCCGCCGCCGTGCCCGCCCCCGGCGGCGCGCGCCGATGATGCGATCGCCGCCGCCGCGAGCACGACGGCGAGGAACAAGATGATCCGCCAGAAATGAGCGTGGAATGGGCGCATCGCGGCCGCTCCTTGCGAAGGCGCGCGCGGACCGGCGCCGGCGCGCCGTTGTACGAAGGCCTAGCATAAGGATCGTCGCGTGCGGGCCTATCGGGCGATCACCCGAGAAGCGCGCAAATCCTCGTGAAGCTTGCGGCGGGCGCGGCGTCCGCAGTTGGCGGAACGCGTTGGTCGATGTCAGCCGGGGAGCGGCGTTTGTTGATGGAGGGCCATCTTCCAGCCGTCGCCGCGCCGGACATAGACACTGCTGACATTGGCATGATGCAGCGCGCCGTTGTCGCGCGTCGCGTTCACCTCATAGGTGATGATCGCGACATCGGCGGTCGGCTGATAGAAGCCCTTGCGCGCGAGCTTGAGATCGCGCCAGCGCTGGCCCTCCTTGATCATGCCGGCGATCTGCTCCTTCGGCATGCTCCCAGCCATCTCGGTGAAGGACACGACGCAGTGCTCGTCGAGATGCGTGCGGTAGAATTCCGCATCGCCCGGCCAGAATTTCTCCTCGAGCGCGAAGAGATCGTCTTCGAGCGACCCGTTTTTAAGCGACCCGTCTTCAAGCGACATGGGGAGGCACCTCCGTTGCGAGGGTAATCGATGGGCGAGTGGGCGGGTTCCGTGCCTTGTCGGCGCGCTTGCGCCGGGCGAAGGGCTGGGTTCAATATCAGGTCAACGAAATATTGAACAGGGAGGGGACCATGCCTGGATTTCTCAAAAGGATTCTGCTTGGCGCGAGCGCGCTGTCGCTGATGATGGCGGGCGCGCAAGCGGCCGAGCTCACCAAGATCAAGATCGGCGTGCTGAAGGTCAGCGCCTGCGGCCCGGTCTTCTTCGCCAAGGAGAAAGGCTATTTCGCCAAGGAAGGGCTCGATGCGGAGCTCATTCCGAGCGATTCCCCGATCCTCATCCCGCAAGGCGTGTTGTCGGGCGATTTCGATTTCGGCATGTCGGCGATGAGCGCCGGCTTCTTCAACTCGGCCGGCCAGGGCGGCCAGGGCAACATGCGGATCATCGCCGCCGATGGCGATGAGAGCCCCGGCTTCCGCGGTCTCGTCGTCGTCGCCTCGAACGCGGCCTATGAGAAGGGGCTGAAGACCCTCAAGGATCTCGCCGGTCATTCCTTCGCCATCACCAGCGCCGGCTCGCTGCAGCAATACGATCTCAGCATCATCGCCAAGAAATACCACTTCGACTATTCGAGCCTGAAGATGGTGCCGGTCGGCAGTTTCGCGAACATGGTCTCCGCCGTTGTGGGGGGCAGCGCGGACAGCGCGATCCCCGCGGTCTCGGTGTCGCGCAAGTCACTGGCCGCGGGCACGATGCAAAAGCTCGCCTGGGTCAGCGACGAGCTGCGGATGCAGATCGCGATCGTCATGACCTCGGCCAAGCACGCCGATCACGATCCCGATCTCGTCAAGCGCTTCCTCAAAGTCTTTCGCATGGGGCTGAAGGATTATCACGACGCCTTCATCGGCCCCGACGAGAAGCCGAAGGACGGGCCGACGGCGCCGGCCATGTATGAGCTGCTCGCGAAATATACGGACGTGCCGGTCGAGACGATGAAGATCGGCCTCGTCCATCTCGATGTCGAGGGCCGGCTCAACGTCGCCGACGTGATGCATCAGATCGAATGGTACAAGTCGCAGGGCATGGTGAAGCCCGAAGTCGACGGCACCAAGATCGTCGATAAGCGCTACGTCGTCGCGCTGCCGGGGACGTGATTCTCTCGTTCGTCATTGCGAGCGAAGCGAAGCAATCCAGGGCAACCCGCGAGGAGCAATCCGGTCAACTGCTCTTCGCAGTTGGCCCTTCGTGTTCACGCGCGACGGGCGCGTGAACGGGTTGCTGGATTGCTTCGGCCCGCTTACGCAGGCCTCGCAATGACGGTACAAAAAAGTGGGGCGCTTACGCTGCGCGCTGGGTCAGCGCGAGTTCATCAATCGCGGAATCAGCCGCCATAAAAGATTCCATCGCCGCCAGGAGGCGCTTGGCCGTCGCGCGATCACCGGCGTCGGTGCTGATGGCGAGGGTGGGCTTGTTGTTCTTGACGGGCTTCGGCATCCGCATGGTCTTAACTCCCCGATGGCTTATGTTCGATGGTCTTGTTGTACCGGGGCGCTGTCACGATTTGATGACGCGATCTGGATACTTCCGGGCGTACCGCGGCGAATTATGATGGTTTGTGACGAAGCTGCCCAAATTGTGCAGCCCACGCTTGCTTTGCGGCGCTTTTGCAGCATTGAGAAAGAAAAAGGATGGCGACTCGTACGAGCCGCCACCCTTCTTCCACGAGAGATTATGCGAGAGACTTAGCGGTCCCAAACCGGGCGGCCGAGATCGACCGCGCTCGGGCTCGTCACCGCGCCTGTCGCCGCGCCGACACCGGCGCCGATCGCTGCGCCCGTGCCGGCGCCGATCGGACCCGCAACCGCGCCGATTGCCGCACCCGAGCCCGCGCCAATGCCCGCGCCTGAGAGCGCGCGATCGCCAGTTGTTTCACCGCACGCGGCGAGGGACACCATCAGTCCCGCCATCGCCAAGCCATGCCACAGTTTCATCATCATCTCCTTGCCTAACACGTTAGCGATAGAAAACACATCGGCCTGAATGGTTGCCGCGGGTTTCCAAGCCCCCTTGGTTTTCAGAATGGGCCGCGCCGCGTATAGTTGTGAAAATGAGCAACTTTCTCCCCGATCGCAGCATCCAGGCGCGACTCCACGAGCTCGGCATGGCCGCGGCGCTGGAATTCATCAACGGCGCGCAGAGCGATATCTCGATTGTCGAGCGCCATTACACGCTCGATGCCTCGCGCGTCGAGGTGACGGATATCGTCAGGGACGCGGCGCTCGCGCTGCACGACAAGCCGCGGCGCGATTGCTGGGCGGTCGATGTCGACAGCGAAACTTGCATCATCCGCATCGGCCAATTACCGCAAAAGATCGAGATGCTGATCGGCGTGCGCTGCGCCAGCCATGCCGACCCCTTCACCAAGCGGCGCTCTTATTTCTCGGTCGCGATCTACGGCATCGACCGCGAGAAGGTGAAGGCGCTGCGCGACGCGCTCGAGGAGAAGATCGGCAAGAAGCATCTCGCCACCGTCACCTGGCATTTCATGTTCGGCGACGATACGCGGCAATCGAGCGTGATCCTCGATCCGGCGGCGCCGGTCTACGACGAATTCTATCCGTGGATCAAAGGCGGGCTGCGCGCCTATTTCGACGGCTTCATCAACAGCACGTCGTCGCTGCTCTTCCTCTCGGGCCCGCCGGGCACGGGCAAGACTTCGCTCATTCGCTGGCTGCTGCACGAATACAGCATGAATGCCGCCGTGACGTATGAGGAGAAGCTGCTGTCGTCGGATTCGACCTTCGTCGATTTCCTCACCGGCACCAGCGAGAATGTCTTCGTCATCGAGGATGCCGACACGATCCTCGGCAGCCGCAGCCGCGAAGGCAACAAGATGATCGCGCGCTTCCTCAATGTCTCGGACGGGCTGATCAAATTCCCGACCAAGAAAGTGATCTTCACCACCAACCTCGACGATTTCAAAAAGGTCGACGAGGCGCTGCTGCGCCCGGGCCGCTGCTTCGGCATGATCAAATGCCGCGCGCTGACCTACGAGGAGGCGGCCGCGGCGGCGAAGGTCGCGGGGCTGAAAGTGCCGGAACGCCAACGCGACTACACGATCGCAGAGCTGTTCAACCCGGATACGCAGCTCGATATCGCCGAGCCGCGCCGCGTCGGGTTTTGAGCGGAAAATAATTGCATGTCCGATATCCTGATCGTCGATACCAAGGGGCAGAAATGCCCGCTGCCGGTCCTGAAGGCGCGCAAGGCGCTGAAAGGCCTCGCCGCCGGCGCGCGCATGCAGGTGCTCGCGACCGATCCCGGCGCGGTCGACGACTTCAAGCATTTCTGCAAGACCACCGGCGCGAAGCTGATCGAGCAGCGCGAAGAGCCGGGTGGGGTGCTGGTGTTCGTGCTGGAAAAAGCGCCGTAGCATACCGGTTGATGCCCGACTCAATTTTCCTCGTCCTGAGCGGAGCAAAGCGTAGTCGAAGGACGCTGGGTGGTCGTGCAACGTTGCACCTGCATCCTGCATCCTTCGACTACGCGCTTCGCGCTCCGCTCAGGACGAGGAGATGGTTTTGGTTTCTAGCGGTCGATTGAAGCGACTCGATTTTCCTTATCCTGAGCGGAGGCGGCGCGAAGCGCCGGCGTAGTCGAAGGACGCTCAGGACGCGGAGATATTTTCGTTACTGCTTCTTACGGCTAGAATTCGAGCCATCTGGTACAAGGTAGCAGCGCCTTTGGGGGAACGATTTCGGGTATGGCGGATCAGGAACAGGTTGCGCTTCTGAAAAGCGGCGTCCCGGCGTGGAATGCCTGGCGCGCGGCGCATCCGGACGTGCCGATCGATCTCGCCGATGCCGATCTCGCCGGCGCATCGCTGGTGCAGGCCAATTTGTTGCGGGCGCATCTGGAGCATGCGCATCTCGGCGGCGCGGATCTGACCGGCGCGCAGCTTTTCGGCGCGCAGCTCATCGGCGCCAATCTCAATGCGGCGAAGCTCGACGGCGCCGATCTCGGCTGGGCCAATCTCAGCGACACGACGATGCTCTCGGCCGAGATCAACGGCACCGATCTTTCCTGCGCGCAGCTTGCCGGCGCCAATATCGCGCATCTCGTCTGGGACCGGCGTCGGATGCGCGGCAAATATCACGGTATCCGCGGCCTCGATTCCTGCTACGGCAACTCGCTTTTCCGCCGCGACGCCGCCGATCAGGATTACCTCGATACGCTCGAGATGCTTTGGCAGGGCAGGCGCTGGCTGTCGCGGCTGTTCTGGGTCTGGGGCCTCATCGATTACGGCCGCAGCATCGCGCGCGTCTTCCTGATCGCGACGACGCTCATCGTCTTTTTCGGATTGATCTATCACTCCTGGCCGGCGCTGATCGATTTTCCGATCTGCGAAGGCTTCGCGCCCGAGAATTGCCATCCCGGCTATAGCGCCTTCTACTTCTCGATCACGACCTATATGACCTTGGGATTCGGCGATGTGCATCCCAAGACGCATCTCGGCGAGGTCATCGTCAGCATCGAGGTGACGCTGGGTTACCTCACCCTTGGCCTGCTGCTCGCCGTGCTCGCCGACAAGATCGCGCGGCGCGCTTGAGCCGCACCGCACGCCCTATCTCAGTCGAGAGGATAGGGTGTGTCTCTGATGGTTCTCCGCCCGCCCATCGAGCGCGCGCTTTTTTCAGCCGGACGTCGAGTGCGCGCGCTTGGCGCAATGGTAAAGGTAGCTGCAAGCACCGCCGATCTCTTGCAGAATATCGCGCGGTCGCAGAAGACATTCGCGCGCGCTGCGAAGCATCCATTCCTTTGCATAGAGCAACGCGCTGTCGCGGCGTAGGATGAATTTCGCGAAATAGGCGCCCCGTGCGATCGCATAGTTGCGCGAGAGATGCCGCGCATGTTCTTCGCCACGACCATGGTCGTGCAGGATCGTCGGCTCCGGGAAGTATCCGCCTTTCCAGCCGGCGAAGCTCGCGCGCGCGAATGCATCAACGTCTTCGCAAACGAAGACGGTGCCGGCGCCCAACTCGTCATCGAAGCCGCCGATCTGCATCAGCACCGCGCGCCGGAAGGCCATATTGGCGCCGAGGATCTTCATATCGGGCCCGTCGATATAGGTGAAAGGCTCGATGATTCGCGCCTCGGCTTTGTCGACGATCGAGATCGGCCAATCGCTTGGATTGAACAATTTGATTCGGCCACCGGCATAGCCGATGTTGCGATCGCGGAAGATGTCCAACGTACTGTCGATGTAATCGGGCTCTGGATAGCAATCGTCATCGGTGAAGCCGATGATATTCCCGCGCGCGACAGAAAGTCCGCGATTGCGGGCGCGTCCTAATCCGGGCTTCGCCTCGAACGCCGCGACCACGGGCATCGGCGCCCGCCGCTTGAACTTGTGGATGACCGCTGCCGTGTCGTCCGTCCCTCCATTATCGACAAGGACGAGCTCCCAATCGGCGGCCGTCTGAAGCTGCGCAATGGCTGAAAGGCATTTTTCGAGCTGCGCCGCACGATTCCGCGTCGCGATAACAAGCGAGAAATCCACCATACACCGTCCCCACGCTCGATCCTCTACACACCGATACCGGCTTGCGCGCGAGCATCATTCGTCTCGACCTGTTCTGGGTTTCCCATCCGGTCGCTGATCGAAAAGATATTCTCGCCGCTTAGAATGAAATCGCGATCCATGCCGGCAATCGCGCGTAGGAAATTGGCCGAGGTGCCGCTACGCGGAAATAGCCAGTCATGCAGCTCGATGATCACGATAGGAAAACGCGCGACCCACTGCGTGTTCCGAGAAAATAGTTCTCGTTCGGCCCCCTCGATATCGATCTTGCAGATGAAGGGCTCGCAATCGCTGTGGCGATCGAGCAGCTCTTGCACCGAAAGAGCGACAAGGCCGCCGCTCTTGCTGTCATTGATTTCGGTGCGATAGCCCCATTCGGATGCTCCCGGATTGATTATGCGCGCATAACTATGCTTGCTCGCGATGGCCCCGCGAATGGGAACGATGCGTTCCTGTTCGGCAACGTTTTGACTGAAGAGCGTGTAATTTCCCTCGTCGGGCTCGACGCCGACAATCGTCGCTTTCGGCCAATTCTTCGCGAAGTAAAGCGACGAGAGTCCGATATTCGCGCCGAGATCAAGCACGAGCGGCTTGGCGCACGATTGGTAGTAGGCGGCAATTTCCGAATGCCGTGCCATATCGTGCGTACGATAATGCGTATGAAGGAAAATCTGCGCGAATGTCTCGATATCCGTCGTGCCGGGGCGCAGGCGAAGCGTCGTGCCGAATGAGCCGTGGCGGGCGCGGACATCGACGGCCACGAAGCGGCCCTCGAGGCGCGAAAGACGCGGCGCAAATGAGAATTCCTGACAGCCCGGATATTTTCTCGGGCGCAGAAACATCTTCGCAATCATGCGTATCGGTAACATCGGCCTCAGATCGTCGCGGCAGCCAGTGAGGCTACATGGCGCAAAGCCGGCCCGAGGCCAGTACGCGGGAGTTCGTCCACGGGTGTCGGGCTCCTCAGCCCTATCGTTGATAATCGTTGCAAGCCAATGTTCGTGCTCTACCGTCCTTCAACGTTCTTCGATGTCCGGTAGCAACAACTTTCGGCGGCGGTTTGAGGTGTGAGGCACGCGGATGATCTTGTGCTCGCGCTGCAACATCACTTAGCGACGATGCCGCGCTCGGTCTTGTGAGAAGCGCCTCGGTCACGGCTTGATCACAGGTATGATGGTGTCGCGAGCGTGTCAGCTGTTTATGGTGGGCATACGAACAGC
>DATMZZ010000320.1:0-2146 GCA_035573175.1 Allostellaceae bacterium | reverse complement strand
GATGCGGCGCGTCTTTCATGAGGATGAGATTGGAGCCGCCGGAATTGGAATAGGCTCCGAATTCCGGCCTGTTGCCGAGCGGGCGGATGTCGAAATCGAGCCCGGCATCCTTATAGCGCTTGAGCAGCGCATCCATGCTCGGGCCGAGTGACATCGCATATTGGCCGCGCGCCATCTTATCGACGAGGTCCATCATGTTCGCGGTGAAGACGACCTGATTGTCGATGAAGCTCTTGAGTCCGTCATCGCCCAGGAGCTTGCGCATCACCAGCGCGAAGGTCTCGCCCGAGCTCGGGATCAGCGGATCGTTCCAGATCACTTTCTTCTTGAGGATGGGATCGAGGAAGACTTTTGCACCTTCGGCCTGCACCTTCTCCGGCGGCAGGAACTTGGCGTTGTAGAACGGCATCTTCAGAAAGTTCTGCGTCGCCATCACGTATCGATGCTCATTGTCCCAGAACACGCGATCCCAGCCGCCCCAAGTCTTCGGGTCTTTGACATCGGCAAGGATCAGCTCGGGCTGGATCGGAATGGTGAAGCCGTCATTCTTCATCGTGTAGGCGGTCACCGAGCCCGACATCGATGCGTCCCAGAGATATTTGCCCGATTGCCGCTCGAGCCGGACACGCGCGACCCAGGTACCTTCGTCGATCGAATTCGTGACCAGCTTGATCTTCGGGAAAGCTTTCGGCCATTCGCTGGCGAGAAAATCGCGCAGCGCATTGCCGGCCGGCATGTTGATGACGACCGAGCCTTCGTTCTCGGCGGCGACAACGGTTTTATCCCATTCCGGCGAATTGCCCTGCGCGCGCAACGCTGGCGCCGCGAACAGCAAGCTTGCCGCGATAAGAGCGATCGATCTCAGTAACGGAATACCCCGCATGCGCCGACTCTCCCCTTGGGAAGGAGGATAGATCGGCCCGGCGCGGGACGGCCAGAGGGGCTAGCGCGCCTGGACGAGATCGAGTTCCAGCGGATCCGTCGGCGGCGGAATGTCTTTGAAGCGCGGCATGACCTCGCGCGCGAAGAGCTTCATCGACTGCTCGGAAATGCCGCGCGTCTCGCCCGGCCATTCGCCGAGGAAGCGCACGAGCAGATGGTTGATGCCGAGCGCGCGCAGCTCTTTCACCTTGCGCGCGACAGTGTCAGGATTGCCGGCGATCACATTCGCCATGTCGCCGCCGGCCGCGTAAGCCGCGGCATGGCCTTGCCCCGGCCGGCGCGCGACCGCAGGGCCGAGGATCGCGCCGTAGCGCTCGTTATAGGCTTTGCGCATCGCGAGATGCTCGGCCTTCGCCAGCTCGGCGCGCTTCTGCGCTTCGGCGTCGGTCTCCGCGACGACGACAGCGAGCCAATCGACCGTGCACCAGCGCAGGCATTCCTCGACGATTTCGCGCGGATGGTTCGCGGCGGCGAGCGCCTCGCGATAGAGACGGATTTGATTTTCGAGCGGCGATTCCGCGGCGAAGGTCCCAAGAAACGCCGGCAGTCCCTTCTGCGCTGCTTTCGCCACCGAGCTATCGCGGCTCGCCGTGCGGACAACGATCGGATGATGCTTGCGATAAGGCGCCGGGCTGACGCGGCGCTTGATCGAGCCGCGATAGGTCGGCGTCTCGAAAACATAATCGGGATCGCCGGTGCGGAAATCCCAAAGCCGCTGCATGATCTCGACCATGTCCTCGGCGGCGCGGCCGGTGCGATGATAGTCGACATCGATGCCGAGCCCGGGCGGCTCGATACCGGCGAAGCCGCTGCCGAGACCATAGAGCGTGTGGCCTTTGGTGAGCTGATCGAGCTGGTTCATGCTCTCGACCAGGCGCACCGGATGATAATACGGCAGCGACAGCACGCCGAAGCCGAGATAGCAATCCTTCGGGATTTGCGGCGCGATATAGGACGCGAATTGGATCGGGTTGCTGTGCCAGGAGCCGCGGAAATGATGCTCGGTGAACCACGGATTGTAGCCAAGCTCTGCCGCGAGCAAGGATTGCTCCACGGCGATCCCGAGGATGCGCTCGTCCGTCTCGGGCGAATCCTCGACCGCGACATACATGGTCAAAACCATGGTGGAGAAATCCATCGACCGCACCCCCGCTGCCCGTGCCCGGGCTCTTAGGCCCCTGGCGTGAGCCGTTCAAGCGGCTGC
>DATMZZ010000319.1:0-16205 GCA_035573175.1 Allostellaceae bacterium | reverse complement strand
AAATCCGAAACCTATATCGTCAAGATACTGTTCGCGCTTTTGGCCGCGACTTTCGGTCTTTGGGGCATCGGCGACATATTCCGCAATTGGGGCACCGACACCTCCGTCGCCAAGGTCGGCTCCGTCGAGATCAGCGTGGATCAGGTCGGCAAGGAAGCGCGCTCCGAAATCGATCAACTACGCCAAGTGCTGCCGAACGGCCTCGATGCCGAGCAGGCGAAGCAGCTCGGCATCCTCAACACCGCAGTCGAGCGCATCATCGGCGGGACGCTGCTCGATCTCGAGACGCGGCGGCTGAAACTGCTGGTCAGCAACGACGCGGTCCGTCAGGCGATCGTCAACGATCCGACTTTCAAGGGCCAGACGGGCAGCTTCGATCGCAACCGCTATATCCAACTCCTCGCCGCCAACCAGCTCAACGAGACGACCTACGAAGCCTCGGTGCGGACGCAGATGATCCGCAACCATCTCACCGATGCGGTTTCCGATGGCATGAGCCCGCCACCCGCGATGGTCGACGCGCTCTATCGCGCGCGGGCCGAACGGCGCATCGCCGATATCGTCACCCTGACGCCGGCGGCCGTGCCGGCACCGCCGACGCCGACCGAAGAGCAGATCTCGGCCTATTACAACGCGCATAAAGATGATTTCCGCTCGCCGGAAGAGCGTGCAATCACGGTCGCGACGCTGAAGCTCGACGATGTCGCATCGACCATCGCCGTGCCGCCGGACAAGCTCAAAGCGGAATACGAATCGCGCCAGAACGACTACCAGACGCCGGAGCAGCGCAACATCGAGCAAATGCTGCTGCCCGATGAAGCGACCGCCAAGACCGCGAAATCGCAGCTCGATAGCGGCAAAGATTTCGCTAGCGTCGCGAAGACGCTGGCCAATGCCGATGCATCCTCGACCAATCTCGGCTGGGTGAAGAAAGACGATCTGCCGGAGCAGCTCGCCGACGTCGCCTTCTCGCTGCCCAAAGGCAAGGCGAGCGATCCGGTGCAAACCAGTTTCGGCTGGCACATCCTGACGGTCACCGACATCAAAGCCGCCGCGACGCAGAGCCTCGACTCCGTGAAGGCTGCGCTGACGAAAGATATCCAACGTGATGCGGCAGGCGATGCGGTCGCCAAGACCGCGAACGATATCGACGATGCCACGGCGGGCGGCGCGACCTTCGAGCAAATCGTACAGAAATTCGGTCTAAAGACGCAAAAGGTCGACGCGATCGATGCGCAAGGCCACGGTCCCGACGGCAAGCCCATCGAGCTGCCGCAGCCGAGCGACGCGGTGCTGCAGCAGGCCTTCACCGCTGGCCAGGGCGAGACGAGCCCGCTGAGCGAGCTCGGCGAAGATGGCTATTTCCTCGTCCATGTCGACAAGGTGACGCCAGCGGCGGTTCGCCCGCTCAGCGATGCGCGCAAAGATGTCATCGCCGGCTGGCAGGCCGAGCAGCGGAAAGACGCGCTCGAGAAGCTCGCCGCCTCGATGGTTGGCGATGTGAACGGCGGCAAGAGTCTCAAGGATGTCGCAGCGGCGCATAAATTGACGATGACGACCAGCGAGCCTCTGTCGCGCACGAGCGATGCGCCGACCGCGCCTCCATCGCTTATCGCGGCGCTGTTCAGCGCCAAGCCGAACGGCGCCGTTAGCGCGCCGGCTGGTGACAATGTCGTGGTCGCGCAGTTGAAGACGATTCAACCCGCCGATCCGGCGCAGGATCAGGCCGGCGTGAAGAAACTGACCGATCAGCTCTCGGCCTCGATGAAGTCCGACATGCTCGACGCCTATACACGGACCCTGCGCACAACGTTCCCGGTCCAGATCAACCAGACCAATCTCGATCACGTGCTCTGATTTCCTCCATGGAAATCTCGCCCGCCTTCGAGGAATTCGAACGCCGCCGCGCTTCGGGCAAGCCAGTCCTCGTCTGGACCGATCTGATCGCCGATCTCGACACGCCGGTTTCGGCGATGATGAAGCTGGCGGACGGCCAGCCGATGAGCTTCCTCTTCGAATCCGTCGAAGGCGGCGAGCGTATCGGTCGCTATTCGATCATTGGCATGAAGCCCGATCTGATCTGGCGCTGCTTCCGCAACGAGGCACAGATCAATCGCCGCGCGCTCGACAATCCCGCCGCCTTCGCAAAAGAGAGCAAAGCAGCGCTCGATTCCTTGCGCGCCCTGATCGCCGAATGCCGCGTCGAGAATGACGGCAAGCTGCCGCCGATGGCCTCGGGCCTCTTCGGCTATCTCGGCTATTCGACCGTTGGCTTAATCGAGCGCCTGCCCGACACCAAGCCCGATACGCTCGGCATCCCGGACGGGATTCTTGTGCGTCCGACCATCGTCTGCATCTTCGACAATGTCTTCGGCACAGTGACCGTGGTAACGCCGGTCTGGCCGGACAAGACGCCGGCGCGCGAAGCTTATGACGCAGCGCGCGAGCGGCTTGCCGCTGTGATGCGCGATCTCGATAGGAGCCTGCCCGCGCGTCACAGCAGCGATGTAGCGTCGAGCGCGGCAGGAGCACCGCAAGGCAATATGACACGCGAGCAATGTCTCGCGATGGTCGAGACCGCGAAGGAATACATCCGCGCCGGCGAGATCTTTCAGGTCGTGCCATCGATGCGCTTCACGGTGCCTTTCGCGCTGCCGCCTTTCGCGCTCTACCGCGCGCTGCGCCGTCTCAACCCCTCGCCTTTCCTGTTCTATCTCAATTACGGCGATTTCGCCGTCGTCGGCTCGAGCCCCGAGATCATGGTGCGGCTGCGGGACAGCAAGGTGGAAATCCGCCCACTCGCCGGCACGCGGCGCCGCGGCAAGAATCCGGAAGAGGACAAGCAGCTCGAGGAAGAACTGCTCGCCGATCCGAAAGAACGTGCCGAGCATCTGATGCTTCTCGACCTGGCACGCAACGATGTCGGCCGCGTCGCGAAGATCGGCAGCGTCCATGTCGCCGAGCAATTCGTGATCGAACGATACAGCCATGTCATGCATATCTGCTCGCATGTCGAGGGCCGGATCGATCCGAAATACGATGCCATCGATGCGTTGCTCGCCGGCTTCCCCGCCGGCACACTCTCGGGTGCACCGAAAGTGCGCGCGATGGAGATCATCGATGAGCTCGAGCCCGAGCGGCGCAATCTCTATGGCGGCGCGATCGGCTATTTCTCCGGCGACGGGAGCATGGACACCTGTATCGTGCTGCGCACCGCCGTGGTGAAGGACGGCAAGATGATCGTCCAAGCGGGCTGCGGTGTTGTTGCGGATAGCAATCCTGCCGCCGAGCATCAGGAAATCCAGGACAAGGCCCGCGCCCTGTTGCGCGCCGCCGAAGACGCTGTGCGTTTCGCCAGCACGACGAAGTCCTAAGCGCCCTGAAAACAAAAAGGCCGCAGCGAGCGCTGCGGCCTTTCGCGAAGAAAAAAGACGCGGTTACTTCGCCGGCGCCATCTCGCGTACTGGAGCGGTCTTCGTCGGTGCCGGGTCCTTGAGGTTCAAGATGCGCTTGGCGTTGGCATAGAAAATCTTGTGCTGATCTTCTTCCGACAGCTTCATCTCGTTGAAGAGCTTCAAGCAGGTCGCCGGGTCCCAGCACGGATAGTCAGTGCCGTACATGACGCGATCGACGCCGAAATACTCGATCGCCCACTTCATGCCCTGCGTATGCGGGGTCACGGTGTCGGTGTAAAAGCGATGGATGTACTCGCTCGGCTGATGCGGCAACTTTGCGCCCTTGCCGTTCTTGTCCATGCGGCCCGACTGATAGGGCAGCGCGCCGCCGGTATGCGACATGAAAATCTTGAGGTTCGGATGACGCTCCATCACGCCTGAGAAGATCAGGCGCATCGCGGCGGTGCTCACCTCGATCACGCGGCCGAGCGACACGAAGAGCGCGCCGTTATACCCGTCGATCAGCATGTCCTGGAACACGGCGTCGGTCGGATGGAGGAACAGCGGCACGCCAAGCTTCTCGACATAGTCGTAGAACGGCTCGAGCCGCTCGGCATCGATGCGCGGATCATCGCCGACGCTGCCCGGCAGGTTGACGCCCATCAGGCCGAGCTTGTTGACCGCGTGATCGACGACGTCGATCGCAGTCTGCGTGTCGACCAGCGGTACCGCGGCACTCGCCCAGACGCGGCCGGGATGGGTGCGCTGTGCCCACGCCATCTCTTCATTCCACTGGGTCGCGAAATCGCGGCCCATGATCTTGTCCATGTAGGAGAAGGCGACCGAGAACGGGCCGATCGAGCAGACGACGTCGATCTGATGACCGAGGCTGTCCATATGAGCGAGCTGCTCGTCGATGTCGAACCAATCGGTCCAGCCGCCGAGGAACTTCTCTTGGCGGCCCGAGGGACCCCAGAATTCGTAGCCACCGCGATCGTTCGGCTCGGAGCGGGGGAAATCCTTGCGCTTGCACAGCGCTTCGAAGACCGAGCGCGGCCACCAGTGGAAATGTGAATCGATGATATGCATCAAGGGTCTCCTACCGATTGGCCCACGCCTCGGAATGGGCGGGTTCTAGAGTAGAATATTAGGGATCGAGCCCGGTTCCGGTCAACAGAGCCGAAAAGCGTTAAGGTTCAGGGAAGAACGCTTGGAATTGGGCGGATTGGGCAAGCGATTCGGGAGTGGCCCCTCGCCAACGCCGCCCTGCCCGGTCAAGCTTTCGTGCTGATAGCCGACGTGCTTTTCGCTCCGGTATGTCGTTATGATGGGCCCAACCATCGCGTTCGAGGGAGTAAGGAATGTTCAAACGGATCGATCATGTCGAGCTGATCACCGATCAGCCGGAGCGCACGGAGAAATTCTATACCGACGTGCTTGGCTTCAAGGTGCGCGGACGCAACAAGGTCCCGCAAGCCAATAATGCCGTGCTCAATCTGGTCTATCTGGATCTCGGCGGCACCACTGTCGAGCTGATGAGCTACGAAGGGGCAAAGCCCAGCGCCGCGCCAACCGGGCTGCACCTCGGCTACAACCTCATCGCACTCGAAGTCGAGGACATGACCAAAGCGCTCGACTTTCTCAAAGGCCATGACGTCGAGGCAGTCTGGGGACCGGTGCGGTTGAAAAACGCGGCGCGCGCCGAGATCACCGATCCCAACGGCTACCATATCGAATTGCGGCAATGGTTCTGAGCGCGTTGTCGCTCAGCCGGCCGAAGCGATAGGATGGCGGCATCGGGGCTGGATTGAGGGAGGAAGCGATGGCGGGTGGTTGGATCGATGTCCACGGACATTTCAACGTCATCGCTTTGCGCCCGCCCGGCTACGATCCCACGAACAAATGGGAATTTACGCCGGAGACCAGCCTCGATTTTATGGATCGCACCGGCGTCGCGGCCCAGCTTCTCTCGAATTATGGGCCGCAGACCACGGCGACGATCATCGCCGCCAATAATCACGGCGCCGCGCTCGTCTCGAAACATCCCGAGCGCTTCGGGCTCCTGGCGCAGCTACCGCTCGCCGAGCCCGAGAACGCCCTCGCGGAGCTGCGCCGCGGCATCGACGAGCTCGATTGCGAAGGCTTCGCGATCCAGAGCAATTACAGCGGCGTCTATCTCGGCGATGCGCGCTTCGAGCCGATCTGGGCCGAGTTCGATCGCCGCCGCGCGACGGTCTTCCTGCATCCGACACCGATGGGTTACGAGGAGACACGCCTGGGCCAGCCCGGCGCGCTGATCGAAGCGCCCTTCGATACGGCACGTACCGTGGTCGATATGCTCTACGCGGGGGTCTTCCGCCGCTTTCAGAATTTCAACCTGATCCTCGCGCATGGCGGCGGCGTATTGCCGACTCTCGCCGGCCGGCTCGAGACGCTGGGCCCCTGGCCGCTCGGCTGGGCCGACAATCCGCAGCATGTGACGAGCGCCGAGATGCGCGAGACTTTCGCACGGCTCTATTACGACACGGCGCTTGCCGGCACGCCGCATTCGCTCGATCCGGTGCTCGATGTGACGACGCCCGACCACGTGCTTTACGGCGCCGATTTCGGTGCGCCCTGCACCTATATCGAGGTGTGCCAAACGCATTACGACGCCATGCGCAACAATCAGCGCATGACACCGGCCGAGCGCGAAGCCGTCGGACGCAACGCGTTAAAGCTTTTCCCGAAATTCGCCAAGCGCATCGCCGACGCTGCGGTTCGTGCCGCCGCTGAATAATCGGCGACCGTCTTCGTAGACGACGCGAGCCAGCCGGGGCGGATTGCCTCGAGCGGCCATACACCCTGTCGGAAACGTTTACGGTTTTACTGTTTCCAACCCCTTCCCCTACGCTAAGTAGCTGAAAAGCAAGGGATGGCACCCGCTTTGCTCTTTCTCGGACAAAACAAATTGTCCGAGGAAAATCATGACGGCCGCCAAGCCCGATACGCCGAAGACACTACCGCCCCACGATCCGCGCTTTGCCGGCACCACCGGCTATTCGCCCGGCAAGATGCTGCGCCTCGCCTCCTATCTCGGCTTGGCGATGGGCTGCGGCAGCATCGCCATGATCGCTTACACCTTGTTGAGCTGGTCGATGCATTCTGCCGTCACCGGCTGGACCAGTCTCTCGACCATCATGCTCGCCATAGGCGGCACGCAGCTCTTGGACCTCCGCCGCTTCGGCGAATATCTCGGCCGCTTGGATCTTGTGACCGGGAGCCAGCCGCTCGATGTCGCCGACAGCGCGATCTGCATTGCAACACAAGCTCAGTATGAGGAGGCCGACGCATCGCGCCGGATGGCAGCATGAGACGGCGTGGCCTCAAGCGCTTCGCGATCTTCCGCTTCATCGCGTTACGCTTCGCGGTGGTCGGCAGCATCAACACTGCGGTGGATCTCGGTCTCTTCGCCGCTTTGACCGGACTCTTGGCCATGCAGCCCGACCGCGCAAATGCGATCTCCTACGCAAGCAGCATGGTTACGAGTTTCATCCTCAATCGCGGTTGGACTTTCGAGGATGTGCGCGGCGGCATCGCCGAGCAAATTACCCGCCTTATCGTCGTTAGCCTTGCCTCGCTACTGCTCTCGACCATGATCGTTGCCGGACTGTCGGCGGTAATGCCCGCGCTGGTCGCGAAATTCCTCAGCCTGCCGATCATGTTCCTCTGGAGCTACAGCATGACGCGGCGCTTCGTCTTCTGGTGGGAGGGCTGACATCATGTGGCTGCGCCGCATCGCTCTCATCGCCATTTGCACGGCGCTGATCGTTCCGCTCTTCGTCACGACGATCCCGCCGCTGCCCGACTATCCCGATCGTTCGACCGCCTTTGCCTTGCTGGCACAGCTTCTGCCACTCGCGGTAGCGAGCAAGGCTCATCTCGCGCTTGCACTGCTGCTGCCGCTGTTCGGCACGGTGGCACTCCATGACGCGATTTTCGACAAGCGGAGCTGGTGGCCGCTCGCGTCAGCCATCGTCGTCTACAACACGGCTCTGCTTGCCGGTTTCGTGAATTTCGCCATTGGCGTCGGCCTCGCCTTGCTTGGCGCCGCTTGCTGGGTACGGTTGCGGCCTCGGCCACGGCAGCAAGTTGCCGTCGGCGCGCTGATCGCTGCGGCAATCTTCTTTATCAACAGCTTCGGCGCCGGCTTCCTCATGCTGCTGATCGCGGGTTTCGAGCTGCGCGAGATGCGGCTCGCACCGCGCCGTGAGCCCACGGCGCGGCGTGCCGCGAAACTTGCCATGACCGCGCTGCCGCTCACCTTGCTCGATCTCGCCACACTGTTGGCCAGCGGCCGGGCGACGCAGACGGTCGCCTTCGCGAAAGAATGGTCGTGGCTCTCGAGTGTCGATCTTTTCCACGAGACGATCGGCGCCGCTGCAAGCTTTTTCACCTATGACACGGGCGCCGATCTGCTGATCCTCATCGCCGTCGCTGCCGCGCTTGCCGCGCTCAGCCTCGCGCACAAGCTGGCCTTCGCCTGGCCGGTCGCGATCGCCGCGGCGCTGATGGTCGCCTATCCCTTTATGCCGGGCTTGTTCGCCGACAGTGGCTGGATTGATATCCGCCTGCCGGTGCTCGCCGGATTTCTTCTCTTTGCTGGAATAACGCCCAGGAGGCTAGGGCGACGCGAGACCGCCGTGCTGGGTCTCGCCTTTGCTGCGCTGATCGTTGCGCGGCTGGGCGTGATTACCCTGGCATGGCAGGGGCAGAATGCCGATCTCGCTATAAACACCCCGGTCACGGCGCCAGTCGAACACGCCGTGGACAACGCCACGAAGGTGCAGGTCGCGGCTCAGCTCAACTGAGGCCCAGCCGCGCCTTGACCACTTCGGTCAGCGGCACCAGCACGATGCCTTTTTGCGGCAGGCTGGCGATCCAACTGGCCAGCGCCGCGATCGTCACGTCGTGCGGATGACCTATAGCGATCGCCGTGCCTTTCTTCTTCGCGATGACCTCGACCTCTCTGAGCTGATGATCGACGGCGGTCGCGGTCTGCTCGTCATCGAGGAAAACATCGCGCTCGGCGAAAGGCACGCCTTCCGCCGTCGCGGCCTTGGCGCCGATGCTGGTCGCGATGGTGCGTGAATCGAGGAACATCAGACCACGCGCTTTGAGCTCGTCCATCACCCAACCCATCGCCTGCGCGTCGCCGGTAAATCGGCTGCCCATGTGATTATTGATTCCGACGTAGCCATTGAACCGGCCGAGATCCCAATCGAGACGGCGCAGCACCTCTTCCTTCGGCTGGTTCGTCGACAGCCCATTCGGGCCCATATCGATCTTCGCGTTCACCGGCTGCATCGGCACATGGACGATCATCTCATGACCGGCGCGGCGTGCTGCTTCGGTGAGGCGGGGCAGATCGCCGGAGTACGCGAGGAAGGACAGCGTCACCTCCGGCGCAAGGGCGATGACGCGCTCGGTGCGCAGACGGTCGAGACCGAGATCGTCGATCACGATTGCGACGCGCGGCTTGTCACGCATATCGACCGGCGCAGCTGTCGCAAAGCGCAGCCAGGCCGGCTGTTGGCCGGACGGTGTCTTGGTTTCGGGCCGCGGCGGCAGCATCGCGGTCTGCGTCGTGGGTGGATTGGCCGGTGTGCCGGTCTGCGGTTGCGCCTCGGAGCCAGCTTGCGAGACGGCCGAGGGCGCGACCGAGGGAAGGTTGGTGGTCGCGCCGCTGCTCTCGGTGCTGGGCGGCAAGGACACGGCGACCGTCGCCGTGCCACCGCCCGGCGGCGGTGCGGTCAGCCAACCTGCGACCACAATGATCACCCCCACACACAGAGCCGCGACGGCGAGCCTCACCCAGAAGCGGTGACGGCGTCGGGCGCGCTCGGTATGATGCGGGTTCACGGTTTGAGGCGGGAGATCGCTCATTTAACGACTCGTTTGGCGATACTTTAGCGCATCACCTAGCCTCAATCTTGTCCAACCCATGATTTTGCTGTGTGATCAGTCCAGTATAAGTGTTTTCTAAGATCGGAATCTGGCATGTTCCTGCTCATCGATAACTACGACAGCTTCACCTACAACCTCTGGCATTTTTTGGGAGAGTTGGGGGCGGAAGTGACTGTGCGGCGTAACGACGCCCTGAGCGTCGACGAGGCGCTGACGATGAAGCCGCAGGGCATCATCATCTCGCCGGGGCCGAGCGATCCCGACCGCGCCGGCATCTGCCTCGAACTGGTACGCCGCGCTGGCAATGTGCCGCTGCTCGGCGTCTGCCTCGGCCACCAGGCGCTCGGCCAAGCGATAGGCGGCAAGATCATCCGCGCGCCAGAGCCGATGCATGGCAAGCTCTCAGCGATCCATCACGATGCCACCGGCGTCTTCGCCCGCCTTCCCAATCCGCTCAAGGCGACGCGCTATCACTCGCTGATCGTCGAGCGCGCGAGCCTGCCCGAAAGCCTGCGCGTCAACGCCTGGACCGAGGATGGTCTCGTCATGGGCATCGCCCATCGCGAGCGGCCGCTGCATGGCGTGCAATTCCATCCCGAGAGCATTGCCTCCGTCGCGGGACATTCGCTGCTCAAGAACTTTCTCGAACTCGCGGCGCAGGCCGCTATCGCTGCATGACCGAAATTGATTTCAAAGCCGTCCTTATTCGCCTCGCCGCCGGCGAGCGCCTGAGCGAAAACGACAGCGCCGCCGCTTTCGACGTAATGATGTCCGGTAACGCGACGCCATCGCAGATGGGCGCGTTCCTGATGGCGCTGCGGCTGCGCGGCGAGACCGTCGAAGAGATCACCGGCGCGGCGCGCACCATGCGCGCCAAAGCGCTGCCGATCAGTGCCCCGCCCGGCGCGATCGACACCGTCGGCACGGGCGGCGACGGTGCCGGCACCTTCAACATCTCGACAGCGGCCGCGATCGTCGTCGCTGGCGCCGGCGTGCCGGTCGCCAAGCACGGCAACCGCAATTTCTCGTCGAAATCGGGCGCCGCCGACATCCTGCAAGCGCTCGGCGTCAATCTCGATGCCAACGTCGGCGCGGTGCAGCGCGCGATGCACGAAGCCAATATCGGCTTCCTCATGGCGCCGAAATATCACAGCGCCATGCGCCATGTCGGCCCGACGCGCGTCGAACTCGGCACGCGTACGATCTTCAATCTGCTCGGCCCGATCTCGAATCCCGCGGGCGCCAAGCGCCAGCTCGTCGGCGTCTTCGCCGCCGCCTGGGTGAAGCCGGTCGCCGAAGTGCTGGGCAAGCTCGGCAGCGAGCGTGCCTGGGTCGTCCATGGCGAGGGCCTCGACGAGCTCACCACTTGTGGCACCAGCGTCGTCGCCGAGCTCAATCACGGCAAGGTCGAGACCTTCGAGGTCACGCCCGAGATGGCCGGGCTGAAACCGGCGAAGCTCGACGATCTCCGTGGCGGTGATCCCGCTGCCAATGCCGCGAAGCTGCACGAGTTGCTCGACGGCGCCGAGGGCCCGATCCGCGATATCGTGCTGCTCAACGCCGCCGCGGCGCTGATCGTCGCTGGCAAAGCAAAGGATTTGAAGGAAGGCGTCGCCATCGGCGCCAAATCGATCGCCTCGGGCGCGGCAAAGCAATCGCTCGCGAAGCTCGTCGCGATCACCAACACACCGGATGCCATGAATGAGTGATGTTCTCGCCCGCATTATCGCCGGCAAGCGCGACGAGGTTACGCGCGTGCGGCAGTCTCGCACTTGGGGCGATGTCGAGCGCGCCGCGTCCGAAGCGACGCCGCCGCGCGGCTTCATCGCCGCGCTGGAGCGCGCCGCGCAATCCGGCCGCTTCGGCCTCATCGCCGAGATCAAGAAGGCGTCGCCGAGCGCCGGCCTCATCCGTCCCGATTTCGATCCGCCCGCCCTCGCCCGCGCCTATGCGCAAGGCGGCGCAAGCTGCTTATCGGTGCTGACGGACGGTCCCGATTTCCAGGGCGAAGCGGCACATCTCACCGCCGCGCGCAATGCCTGCAAGCTGCCGGTGCTGCGCAAGGACTTCATCATTGATCCCTATCAAGTGGTCGAAGCGCGCGGCATGGGCGCCGATTGCGTCCTCCTCATCATGGCGGCGCTGAGCGATAGCCAGGCGCGCGAGCTCGAAGCGACGGCGCATGGCCGCGGCCTCGATGTGCTGGTCGAGGTGCATAACCGCGAGGAGCTGGAACGCGCGCTACGGCTGCGCACGCGCCTCATCGGCATCAACAACCGCGACCTCAAGACGCTGAAGACCGATATCGCAACGACCGAGCGGCTTGCGGCGTTGGTGCCGAAAGAGAAGCGCCTCGTCAGCGAAAGCGGCCTCTCGACGCCCGAGGATCTGGTGCGCATGCATCGCGCCGGCGTTTCCTGCTTCCTGATCGGCGAAGCGTTGATGCGACAGGCGGACGTCACGGCGGCGACGGCGAAGATTCTGAGCAAAGAGCCGGCCCAGGCCTGACAAAGGCTATCTGAAGAGGGCGAATGAGCGAATTCACGCATTTCGACGCCAAGGGCGATGCAACCATGGTGGATGTCTCGGCAAAGGCCGAGACAGAGCGTGTTGCTGTCGCCGGCGGCCGCATCACCATGCAGAAAGCGACGCTCGAGAAGATCATGGCCGGCGACATGAAAAAGGGCGACGTGCTGAGCGTCGCGCGTCTCGCCGGCATCATGGGCGCGAAACGCACGCCCGATCTCATTCCGCTCTGCCACCCGCTCAATCTTACTTCGGTCGCGGTCGAACTGAGCTGCGACCCGGACACATCGTCGGTCGAGATCACTGCAACCACCAAGATCACCGGCCGCACCGGCGTCGAGATGGAAGCCCTGACCGCGGTCGCCGTCGCTGCCCTCACCGTCTACGACATGTGCAAATCAGTCGATCGCGGCATGCGCATCGGCGATATCCGCCTGCTTCATAAATCCGGCGGCAAGTCCGGTACCTACGAGGCTGCATAAGATGGCGATGATTCCGGTTGCCGAGGCACAACAGCGCCTCATCGCGATGATCGAGCCGCTCGGCGCGGAGCAAGTGCCGCTTACCGAAGCGCTCGGCCGCGTGCTCGCCGAAGATGTCGTCGCCCGGCGGACGGCGCCGCCTTGGGCGGTATCGGCGATGGACGGCTATGCTGTGCGCGCCGCCGACGTCGCGAGCGTGCCAACGAAGCTCAAAGTCGTCGGCGCCGTGCCCGCGGGCAGCGCCTATCCGCATTCGGTGAAAGCGGGCGAAGCGGTGCGCATTTTCACCGGCGCACCGGTACCTGCCGGCGCCGATGCCATTGTCATCCAGGAAGACACCGATCGCGAGGATGATGTCGTTATTGTGCGCGAAGGCGCGCCAGTTGGTCGTTATGTCCGCCCCGCCGGTCTCGATTTCAAAGAAGGTGAGATCGGTCTCAAAGCTGGTCGCCGATTGAGCGCCGCCGATGTCGGCTTTGCCGCGGCGATGAACCGGCCGTGGCTGCTCGTCCATCGCAAACCGCGCGTCGCCATTTTGCCGACCGGCGATGAGGTCGTGATGCCCGGCGATCCGGTTGGCCCGCATCAGATTGTCTCCTCGAACGGTATCGCCCTCGCCGCTCTCGTCACCGCTTGCGGCGGCGTACCGGTGCATCTGCCGATCGCGCCCGACGACAATTCCGCACTCCAGCGCATCGCCATGGGTGCGGCTGGTGCCGATCTATTGCTGACGACAGGCGGCGCGTCGGTCGGCGATCACGATCTCGTCCGCGGCGCGCTCGGCGCGGATGGGCTGACGCTCGATTTCTGGACGGTCGCGATGCGCCCGGGCAAGCCGCTGATGGTCGGCCGCTACCGCGAGACGCCGATGATCGGCTTGCCGGGCAATCCGGTCTCGACGCTGGTCTGCGGCCTGCTCTTCGCCAAGCCCGCCCTCGACAAGATGTCGGGCCTCAGCGACGTCTTCCCGACGCCAAGCCGCGCGCGCCTCAAAGTGCCGCTCGAGGAGAACGATCGCCGCCAGGACTACCTGCGCGCGACCGTTTCCTACGCCGCCGACGGCACGCCCGAAGCCGAGCCGTTCAAGAAGCAGGATAGCTCGATGATCTCGCTACTGGCGCGCGCCGATTGTCTGGTGATTCGCGCACCGCATGCCCCGCCGGCCAAAGCCGGCGACTGGGTCGAGATCATCCCACTGACCGGACTCTGACAGTCCCGTGCTCAGCGCAAGCCCCGCTTCCACGGGGCTTTTTACTGCGCCATTCGGATCGATAGATTTTTAGGGATTGTAAAAGCCCTCTTAAGATTTTCCCGTCAAAACTGCCGTCCGTACTCTGAAGGAGAGAGCAGTGACTTGTTTTCTGAAGCGTTTGGGGAGTGACGAGTCCGGTGCGACGGCCATCGAATACGGCCTGATCGCCGCGCTTATCGCGCTAGCCATCATTACCGGGGCCGGGGCGGTAGGTGGCAAGGTTGCCGCGACGTTCACGAACATTGGCAGCAGCCTTTAAGCCTCCTCGGGCCTAATCAGGCTGGTGACCAGAGCCCCGTTGCATCGGTGCAGCGGGGCTTTTTTTGCACCTTCCCCCGGATCAATTTCGACGATATCACCCTTGACTTGCGGCGCGGAACTAAACTAGAACATCCACAGGAGTTTTGGTTTTGTTCGCGGCGGCTTTTTCGCCGCTGATTTTGAATCGTTCGCGGCCAATGCTGCCGCTTCGGTTTGGGAGTCCGCCGATGCTGACGCGCAAGCAACAGGAATTGCTTCTGTTCATCAACCAGCGCCTATCCCAGGGTGGCGTGTCGCCATCCTTTGAGGAAATGAAAGAGGCGCTCGATCTCAAATCGAAATCCGGTATTCACCGGCTAATCAGTGGTCTCGAGGAGCGCGGCTTCATCCGGCGCCTGCCTCATCGCGCCCGTGCGCTCGAAGTCGTCCGCCTGCCGGAAGAGACAGCCGTCGCGCAACGCCGTCAGGCAGCGAATCCGCCTCCCGCCGACCGCAACAAATTCTCGCCGACCGTCATCCGTGGCGATTTCAAAAGCAACGCCAGCAACGCGGCGCCCGCCAACGCCAATGAGGCCGTCGAGGTGGAAATGCTGGGGCGCATTGCTGCCGGCACGCCGATCGAAGCGCTCACGGGTCACAAAGACACCGTCGCGGTCCCACCGACTCTCCTCGGCAGCGGCGATCATTACGCGCTCGAAGTTGCGGGCGACAGCATGATCGATGCCGGTATCATGGATGGCGACACGGTGCTGATTCAGAAGTGTACGGTCGCCGAAAACGGCGCCATCGTGGTCGCGCTGGTCGATCAGAACGAGGTCACGCTGAAACGGTTACGCAAGCGTGGCGATTCGATTGCACTCGAGCCGGCCAACAAAGCCTATGAGACGCGTATCTTCGGGCCCGACCGCGTGCAGGTGCAGGGCAAGCTGGTCGGATTGCTGCGCCGCTACTGATCCCCGCGCGACGCTGTCATGTGTCACGGCTTTTGCCGGAACTTCCGCTGGCGCGCTAGGGTTGGCTCGTTGCAATAGCTTCGAGCGTCAAAATGCTTACACGCCTGCGTTGGATTGTTTTGAGCGCCGCTGCCTTGGCGCTTACCGGCTGTCTCAGCCAGACCGATCGTGAAGCCATCGCTTTCCCCGCGATGCCGGGACAAGCGCGCTACCTCCCTACCGACGGCCGTCAATTATCACCGGACGCAATGATCGACGCGTTGACGACCGCCGAGGCGACTTGCCGCAAGCAAAACGGCAATGGCGCGACCCCGTCGATCATCGGCACACCGGTTTTCGATGCCTGCATGCAGCAACAAGGCTATCGCCGCGTGCAGTAAGGGCCCCTCGCCCCTAAAGACCGATACTGGGTCCGATCCAGCCCCAGTTGACTGTCAGCCAGATCAAAATCCCGCCAAGCAGGATCGCCGCCGCGATCGTGCTGTGGCGGGTCTCGCCCTTCTGCTTGAGCTGCCAGGCGAGAACGCAGCCGAGGATGCCGAAGCCGAGCGGAATGAAGCTCGCGCCGAGTCCGACGAAAAAAGATAGAAAGACGATCCCGCCGCAGAGATAGGCCCACATGATCTGATTGAGCCGCTCGCCCTGGGCCTTGCGCGCGGCTTTTCGTTCTTCGTCGCTTGTCATGGAGCCTGTGCCGTTGCTGAAGCGTGATGCGGCGACCAGAGCCGCTCGCCCTGCCAGGCGCGCACGGTCGCGACCGTGATGGTATTGCCGGGATCGAGCCACACCGCGTAGCCGCCGTTCTCGTAGGTGTCGATGCGGTCGATGATATGCACGCCCCGGCAAGCGCGATGCGCCGCAACCGGGCTGACGATGAGATCGGCGCTGCGGCAATCATCGGCAAGCGCCGCGCCGTCGCGAATGAGCGCCACCGTCTCGCCGCGCCGGCGATAGAAGCAGCCCTGGCTGTCGCACGTGAGCGCGCCATCGGCGGCGCTGCCGCTCGCCGGCCAGATCGGACCGAGTTGCGCCGCTGCGCGCCGCGTCCAGGTATCGGCCACCGCCGCTTGCCCGCGCGTCGCGGAGGGCAGATAGCTGCTGTTCGGCGCACGCACCGCGATCAGCCGCATATCGCCCGCGATCAGCAGATCCGGCGGCCGCGTTATCGCGATATTGGCGATGCCGAGCGCGATCAGCGCCAAGCCCCACCAACGCCAGCGGCCGAGCCAGATACACAGCCAAAGTCCGCCGGCGCTGATCAACGCCAGCGCCAGGCTCGACGGGCTCGGCAACTGCATCACCGCGCCGGGCCACGAGGTGACGGTGTGACCGACCCACGATATCGCATCGATACCCCAGGACATCGGCACCAGCCCCAGTTTCTCGATGC
>DATMZZ010000318.1:0-2776 GCA_035573175.1 Allostellaceae bacterium | reverse complement strand
GGTCGGACGGCTGATCGTCGAGATCGATCACGCCGGGCACGCCCGTTACTTCACGACAATGCAGATGCTCCTGGCGACGATCGAGCTCGGCGGCTCGGGCGCAACTATGCCGCCGCCGGCCGCGGAGATCGCTCGCCACATCATCGATGCCTTCCTCGCGAAGGACTATGCGCGCGCCGCGCAGCTGCAGCTCCAATTCGCACTCTTTCCCTCGCGCTGGATGCATCGCGGCCTCGCTCCGGCGATGAAAGCGGCAATGAAAATCATCGGCGTGCCGGCCGGCGAGCCTTACCCGCCCTATGTCGGTCTCGATCCCGACGAGATGACCGCGCTTGAGAAGGTCTTAAACGCGACGGTCCTCAATCACGGGAGATGAGCCATGCTGACGCTTAAGCGCCTATCACTTGACGAAGCCCAAATTCTCATCGAGGGCGCCGCAGCAAAGGCGAGGGATATCGACGTTCCGATGTGCATCGCGGTCACGGACGAATCGGGCCACCTCATCAAATTCGATCGCATGGATGGCGGCAAGGTGTCCAGCATCTCCATCGCCATCGACAAAGCGTTCACCGGAGCGGTCGCCCGGCGCGGCACGCATGTTTACAACGAACTATGCGTTCCGGGAAAACCGACCTTCGGCATCCATATCAGCAATGAAGGCCATTTCAGCGTCATCGGCGGCGGGCTGCCGGTTTGGGTCAACGGCGAGATCGTCGCCGGTATCGGTGTGAGCTCGGGCTCGGCCGAGCAAGACCAGGTGTGCGCTCAAGCCGGCATCGACTATTTCTACGCCAAGACGGGAATGAAGGCGTAAGCGCAACGCGGCGCCCGTCAAATCGAATAGACGTCGAAATAGCCGTCCACCACATGCTTGAGGAGAAGAATCTTCTTGCGCGCAATGAGGAAAGCGTCGCCGGTCCGTCTCAAGCGATATTCATACGATCCGCTACGTAGCTGCTGGCCGCGCTGCTCGCTGAAAGACACGACCTGCCAGCTCGCCGCGACGCCGATCTCCTGCGCATTCGCCTCCTCCACCGTCACCCCCGTGACGAGATGGCAGGTGCGCGGTGGCGGTGTCGAGGCCATCGAGCTGTTGGTCTCGATGCGCACGATCCGAGCCTCGAGCCCGGCGCGGCCGACGATGTAGACGTAATTGAGCTCGAGCTCCGGATTTTCCGTGTAGCCATCGCTCATCCGCGGCGCCGGCATCCAGAGCACCGCGTCTTCGGCATAGAGATCGAGCCATGCCGACCATTGCCGCCGATCGAGCAGCCGCGCTTCGCGATAGACGAAATCGGCGACTTCCGCCTGGAGCCGATGGTCAAACATTCGCCCGCCTCGGCTCACGTTCCATCATCTCGCGCCAGCGGCGATAGACGCCGCGGATCGCAACCTCGTGATCCCAACTGTCGCTGCTGAAGCGCGGAACAAAGCCGAGTTCGCGCGATGCATCGTCGGGCCCTTCGTGGCAGAAATGGAGGCCGCGGCTGAGCACGCTCCAGGGGCTCGCATGGGCCCAGCTCGCTGCTTGTGCAGCCTCGGTGATGGCCACGTCATCGGGCGTCGCCATGCCGCTCGGCAGGAAGAAATCCTCGAACTTCCGCAGCCGCGCCGCGCGCTCTTCCGCCGGCTCGCCCACCGGCGCGATGCACCAGATGATCGTCTCCATGCGATCGACGCCGACCGGGCGATAGACGCGCAGATGCGTGCTCGCGAGATCGTTCATCAAGAGATTGGGGAACACGGTGACGTGCCGGCCGCGCTCGGTCATCCAGGCGAGCTGGCCGGGCGTGAAGCGCCGCGAGAGCTCCTCGCGCCGCCCCCAGATCGGGAACGCTTCAGGCGCGGGTCTTTCCTGCCAAAAAGCCGTATGGCCGTTGCCGAGATCGTAACTCGCCGAAACAATGCGCGCAGTGAGCCGGCCGGTATCCGTCTTGCGGAAGCCGGAAGCGGCTGCCCGCTTCTCGCGATGCGCGATCGCGGCCGCGAAATTGTTGTGAACGACCGGCGCGTGATACGCGTCGGGCCCGTTCTCATGCATCACCTTCCAATTGCAGGCGGTCTCGTAAATGCTGTAGCCGCTGACGATCTCGAGCGGCTGCGGCGCCGGCGCGACGAAGATATCCATTAGCGCCGTTGCGCCGCCGAGATGATCGGTGAGGCTCGGCACGTCCGGCGTCAGGCTGCCGAAGACGAAGCCGCGATAAGCGTCGATACGGGCGATCGGCTGCAGATCGAATTGCGACAGCGAGAGATCCGCGGGCCAGCCGGTCGCGCGCTTCGGCGCGGAGAGACAGGTCCCGTCCGGATCGAAGCAGAAGCCGTGATAAGGGCAGGTGATGCTCTTCGCGTTGCCCGCGCGCGGCTTCAGCAGCTGCGAGCCGCGATGGCCGCAGGCATTTGGATAGGCGGCGATCCGCCCGTCCTCCTGGCGGATCACGAAGACCGGCTGCCGCCCCATATGGGCCGTGAAATAGTCGCCGGGCTTTGGGATGATGGAGTCGTGGCACAGGAAGAGCCAGCCGCCCTCGAAGATATGGCGGTATTCGGCTTCGAGGATCGCCGGGTCATTATAGATCGAGCGGTGAATACGGAAAATGCCGTCTTCCGGCCGATCATCGATCAATGTCACGTAGTTTGCGGGATCGCGCATCCGGCACTCCAACTCCCCTCCCTGCGCTTATCGCCAAACCGCTCGCGCTATTCAATGCCGAGGATCGCGAACCATTCGAGGATCAGGTGAGGCTGAGCACGCGTATCAAAGCGATGCTGACGC
>DATMZZ010000317.1:0-2930 GCA_035573175.1 Allostellaceae bacterium | reverse complement strand
AGCGATACGCAACCGGGCCGACGCTGGGCTCATTGCAGCGCGCTCCGCTCGTTCTCGGGCACTTGCGCCAGGGTCGCGTCCTGACTTGCCTGCAGCGCGCGGATATAGGCGACGATCGCCCAGCGATCGGCCGGCGCGACGCGATCGGCATAGGAGAACATCGCGCCATAGCCATTGGTGATCACGTCGTAGAAATGCTGCGAGGGTGCCGCGAGCAGGCGATCGATGAAATAGGAGGGCGGCGCGGGGAAGCCGCGCTCGACGATCATTCCGTGCCCGTCGCCGACGCGGCCGTGGCAAGGCGCGCAATAGATGTTGAAGCGCTCCTGGCCGTGCCGCAGCAAAGCGAGGGTGACGGGCGGCGGTTTCGGCGGCGGCTCCTCGTCGCGTGCGACAATGCCCGCCGGCGGCTCGACGTTGGGATTGCTTGTCTGTCCCGGTGAAATCTCGTGGGGCAGCTGCTTCTTCTGATTCGCCATCTTGTCGCAGCCGGCGAGCAGGCCGAGCACGAGCAAAACCATGAGCCAGCCGTCGCGCTTCATCACGCCGGCACCTCGCCGACGCTCGTGGCGCGGCAGTCGCGGAAGATCGCAGTGACGTGATCGGAGTCGAACAACGGGTCGCTCGCCGCAACAGAGACGAAGCTGCGATCCTGCGAGGCGCGCTCGAAATGCGGCGCATTGAAGATGGGATGGTACGGTTTCGGCAGGCGGCAGAAGACGAGAAAGGCGGCGAAGCCGATATAAACGGTCGCAAAGGCGCAAATCTCCCAGGCGCTCGGCACGAAAGCGGGCCAGCTGTCGAGCGGTCGGCCGCCGATATTGAGCGGATAGAAGATCACGGCGACCGCGTACTGCATGAAGAAGCCGAGACCGAATCCTGCGAGCGCGGCGGCGAACATGATCAGCGCCAGCCAGAAGCGCGGCCGCGCCGGCAACAATTCCTCGATCTCCTCGAGCGGCAGAGGCGAATGCACATCGAAGCGGCGGAACCCCTCCTGGTGCAGGCGCCGCGCCATCGCGATTGCGCCCGCGGGCTCGGCGAATTCGCCGACGAGACCGTAGATCTCGCTTTCCGCCGCGCTCATGCTTTCCTCTTGCGATGGATGATCTCGCGCAACTCGAACATCGACACGACGGGCAAGAGCCGGATGAACAGAAAGAAGCCGACCAGGACGAGTCCGACCGAGCCGTAGAGAATGCCCTCGTCCCAGATTGTCGCGCTGAAATTGAACCAGTAGGACGGCATGTAATCGTGGGCGAGCGCGGTAACCACGAAGTTGAAGCGCTCGAACCACATGCCGACGATGATGCCGAGCGACAACAGCCAAAGGATGATGGTGTTCCGGCGGATGACGGGCAGCCACAGAAGCTGTGGCAGGAAGATGTTCAGACAATTGCGCGTCCAGAACGAGCCGCCCTGCGGCCCGAAAACGCTATAGAGGAAAAAATTACGCTCCGCGGCATCACCGCGGTAGAAGGGCTGGAAGGCTTCGAGCGTGTAGCAATAGGCCAGCATCAATCCCGTCGCGAGCATGAGCTTGCCGATGATGTCGAGGTGGCGTTCGGTGACGATGCGCTCGAGCCGATAGAGCCGGCGGATCGGAATGATCAGCAGCAGCGTCGCGGCCCAGCCGGAATAGAGCGCGCCGATGAAGAAATAGGGCGGCCACTGCGTCGAGTGCCAGCCGGCGGCGATGCCGGCCGCGAAGTCGAGGCCGACGATGCTGTGCACCGAAACGACCATCGGCGCCATGAAGCCCGCCATGACGAGATAGACGATCTTGTAATTGGCCCAGTGCCGCGCCGACCCGCGCCAGCCGAGCGCAAGGATGCCGTAGAAGATCTGCGCGCGGCGCGTCGTCGCGCGGTCGCGCAAGGTCGCGCAATCCGGAATCAGGCCGATATACCAGAAGACGATCGAATTGAGGACGTAAGCGGCCAGCGCGAAGAAATCCCACAGCAAAGGGCTGCGGAATTGCGGCCAGATATGCATCACGTTGGGATAGGGAAACAGCCAATAGAAAAGGCCTTGCCGCCCAAGATGGAAGATCGGCATGAGCCCGGCCGCGGCGGCGGCGAACAGAGTCAATGATTCGGCGAAGCGGTTGACGCCGTTCCGCCAATCGGCGCCGACGAGATAGAAGAGCGAGGAGATGAAGGTGCCGCCGCTCGCGATGCCGATCCACCAGACGTAGTTGGCGAGCGCCCAGCCCCAGGCCACCGGGATGTTTACACCCCACACGCCGACGCCGAAATAGAAGAGCCACCCGGCCGCGACGACGAGCCAGAGCATCAGCGCCGCCGAGATGCCCATGCCGGCATACCACCAGAGCGGCGTCCGCTTGACGAGAACGAGGTCGCTCAAATGCTCGCTGACGCTGGTGTCGTTCTGTTCCGGCCCGATCACCGGCTGTGGCAGCGCATGTTCGGTGGTCGCGACCATCTCAGCTCGTCTTGATGTCGGGATTGGGGTTGCGCACGAGTAGCTCGTAGGTTGTGCGCGGCCGCGTGTTGAGTTCGTCGAGGATCGGATAATTGAGTACGCTCGCTTTGCGCCGCGCGACCGCGCTTTGCTTATCGTTCTTGTCGCCGAAGACGATGGCCTGGGTCGGGCAGGCTTGTTGGCAGGCGGTCTGCACCTCGCCGTCGACGATGCCGCGATCCTGCTTGTCGGCCTCGATGATCGCTGCGCGTGTGCGCTGGACGCAGTAGGTGCATTTCTCCATCACGCCGCGATCGCGCACCGTTACCTGCGGGTTCCACGATTCACGCGGCCGAGGATCGGCGTCGGCGTAAGCGAGGAAATTGAAGCGCCGGACCTTGTAGGGGCAATTGTTCGAGCAAAACCGCGTTCCGACGCAGCGGTTGTAGACCATCACGTTGGCGCCTTCGGAATCATGGACGGTGGCCTGTACGGGGCACACGACT
>DATMZZ010000316.1:0-22887 GCA_035573175.1 Allostellaceae bacterium | reverse complement strand
AGCAGCTTTTTGACGATCTGACTCGACTTCGAGGGATCGAGTTGGCCGGCATATTTCTCTTTGAGCGCGGCCATGACCTTGCCCATATCCTTGACGCTCGACGCGCCGGCCGCGGCGATGACGCCCTTGATCGCGGCCTCGGCCTCCTCGTCGGACATCGCCTTGGGCAGGAAGCGCTCGATGATCGCGATCTCGCCGCGCTCTTTCTCGGCGAGCTCGGGACGACCGCCCTTGTCATAGAGCTCAATCGATTCGCGGCGCTGCTTGATCATCTGCTGCATCATCGATTGGATATCCGGATCGGCGATACCCTCGGTATTGCCTTTGGGCCGCGCCTCGATATCGCGCTCCTTGAGTCGCGCGAGGATGAGGCGCACGGTCGAGACCGCGAGCTGCTCCTTGTCGCGCATCGCCTGCTTCAAGGCTTCGCTGAATTGCTCGCGCAGCATCGTTGAATCTCCGAAAAATCCCGATTCGCGCGAAATTAGCGCGTGACTCAGCTTGACGGAAGGTTGGGCACGTCCTATCTCCCCCTTCTAGCCCAATCTTCCGTCTAGTCGCGCCGCCCGGCGTTTTGGAGCGGTGCGTTTTGACGCGGGCAGGTCGCCACCTTTGCTACGAGGCCTACCGCAAGAATGACTGACGCGCCCCTGCCGTCCGCGCGCCCCGAGGGTGCGAATGCCGCTCTGGTTTTGGCGGATGGCAGCGTTTTTTGGGGCCGTGGCCTCGGCGCACCGGGCATCCGCACCGGCGAAATCTGCTTCAACACGAGCTTGACCGGTTATCAGGAGATCATGACCGATCCCTCCTATGCCGGGCAGATCATCACCTTCACCTTCCCGCATATCGGCAACGTCGGCGCCAATACCGAGGACGTCGAGATCATCACGCCAGCCGCGCGCGGCCTCGTGCTGCGAGTCGACATCACCGAGCCTTCGAATTGGCGCGCGCTGCAGCATTTCGATGCCTGGCTGAAATCGCGCGATCTGACCGGCCTCGCCGGCGTCGACACCAGGCGGCTGACGCGGCGTATCCGCGATGGCGGCCCACCCAACGGCACGATCTGCTATGCGCCCGACGGCAAGCTCGATCTCGAGAAGCTGCTGAAAGAGGCGCGAGCCTGGCCAGGCCTCGAAGGCATGGACCTCGCCAAAGAGGTGAGCTGCCGCCAAAGCTATCACTGGGAAGAGACCGGCTGGGTCCAGGGCAAAGGTTACGGCACGCTGACCGCGCCGAAACACAAGGTCGTCGCCGTCGATTACGGCGCCAAGCGCAACATCCTGCGCATGTTGGCGAGCGAGGGCTGCGACGTCACCGTGGTGCCGGCGACGGCGAGCGCCGAGGACATCCTGCGCCACAATCCCGATGGCATCTTCCTCTCGAACGGACCTGGCGATCCGGCGGCGACCGCCGAATATGCGGTGCCCGTGATCAAGCAGCTTGTCGACAGCGGCAAGCCGCTGTTCGGGATCTGCTTGGGTCACCAGCTTCTCGCGCTTGCGCTCGGCGGTAAGACCAAGAAGATGTCGATCGGCCATCGCGGCGCCAATCATCCGGTGAAAGACCTCGCCACCGGCAAGGTCGAGATCACCAGCCAGAATCACGGTTTCTGCGTCATTCCCGAAAGCCTCCCCAAAGAGGCCGAGGTGACGCATGTCTCGTTGTTCGACGGCTCGAACGAGGGGCTGAGGCTCAAGGACAGGCCGGTCTTCTCGGTGCAGTACCATCCCGAGGCGAGCCCTGGCCCGCAGGACAGCCACTATCTCTTCAAGCGCTTCACCGACGCGATGAATAAGAAAAGCTGAGCGATGCCGAAGCGCACCGATATCAAAAGCATCTTGATCGTCGGCGCCGGGCCGATCGTCATCGGCCAGGCTTGTGAATTCGATTATTCCGGCGCGCAGGCGGTGAAGGCTCTCAAGGAAGAGGGCTATCGCGTCATCCTGGTCAATTCGAATCCGGCGACGATCATGACCGATCCGGGCTTGGCGGATGCGACTTATATCGAGCCGATCACGCCCGACATGGTCGAGCGCATCATCGCGCGCGAGCAGCCCGATGCGCTGCTGCCGACGATGGGCGGGCAGACCGCGCTCAACACCGCGATGGCGCTCGCCAAGAACGGCGCGCTGCAGCGACACAAGGTCGAGCTGATCGGTGCCTCGGAATCGGCGATCGCCAAGGCCGAGGATCGGCTGCTGTTCCGCGAGGCGATGGATCGCATCGGCCTCAAATCACCGAAGAGCAAGCTGGTCCAATCCGCTGAGGATGCGCGCGTCGCATTGGACCTCGTCGGCTTGCCGGCGATCATCCGTCCGTCCTTCACCTTGGGTGGCACCGGCGGCGGCATCGCTTACAACAAAGAGGAATATGACGAACTGGTGCGCGGCGCGTTGCGCGCTTCGCCCGTGCACGAAGTTCTGGTCGAGCAATCGGTGCTCGGCTGGAAAGAATACGAGATGGAAGTCGTGCGCGACCGCGCCGACAACTGCATCATCATCTGCTCGATCGAGAATGTCGATCCGATGGGCGTCCATACCGGCGACAGTGTCACCGTCGCGCCGGCGCTCACGCTGACCGACAAGGAATATCAGATCATGCGCAACGCCTCGATCGCGGTGCTGCGCGAGATCGGGGTCGACACCGGCGGATCGAATGTGCAATTCGCGGTCAACCCCGCGGATGGCGAGCTCGTCATCATCGAGATGAACCCGCGCGTGTCGCGCTCTTCGGCGCTTGCATCGAAAGCGACCGGCTTCCCCATCGCCAAGGTCGCGGCGAAGCTCGCGGTCGGCTACACGCTCGACGAGCTCCAGAACGAGATCACCAAGATCACACCCGCATCCTTCGAGCCGACGATCGATTACGTCGTCACCAAGATGCCGCGCTTCACCTTTGAGAAATTCCCGGGCGCGGAGCCATTGCTGACGACGTCGATGAAATCCGTCGGCGAGGCGATGTCGATCGGCCGCTGCTTTGCCGAATCGGTGCAGAAGGCGTTGCGCTCGATGGAGACCGGTCTCACCGGATTCAACGAGATCGAGATTCCAGGCGCCGAGAATGGCGAGAAGGACGCGATCCGTGGCGCGCTCGCCAAGCCGACGCCGGATCGCCTGCTGACCATCGCTCAGGCCTATCGCCACGGTCTCACCACCGCCGAGATCCACGCAGCGTGCAAATACGATCCGTGGTTCCTCGAAGAGATCCGCAAGATCGTCGCCGCCGAAGCCGAGGTGAAACAGCGCGGTCTGCCAAAAGACGCGGGCCACCTTCTGAAGCTCAAAGCCATGGGCTTTTCCGATGCGCGGCTCGCCGAGCTCAGCGGCACGACCGAGAGCGCCGTCGCCGAGGCGCGCGCGCAGGCAAAGGTGCATCCCGTCTATAAGCGCATCGATACCTGTGCTGCCGAATTCCCCTCGCTCACGCCGTATATGTATTCGACCTATGAAGGCGATGGCGTGCAGCCGCCCGAATGCGAGGCCGATCCATCGGCGCGCGACAAGGTCGTGATCCTGGGGGGCGGCCCCAACCGCATCGGCCAGGGCATCGAATTCGATTATTGCTGCGTCCATGCCGCCTACAGCCTCAAAGAGGCCGGCATCGAGACGATCATGGTCAATTGCAATCCCGAAACCGTGTCGACCGATTACGACACCTCGGACCGGCTCTATTTCGAGCCGCTCACCGCCGAGGATGTGATCGAGCTGGTGCGGGTCGAGCAGCGCAAGGGCAAGGTGCGCGGCATTATCGTGCAACTCGGCGGCCAGACGCCGCTGAAGCTCGCCGCCGCGCTCGAAGCGGCCGAGATCCCGATCCTTGGCACCTCACCCGATGCGATCGACCTCGCCGAAGACCGGCGGCGCTTCCAGGAGCTGCTGCACAAACTCGGTCTGAAGCAGCCCGAGAACGGCACCGCGACCTCGCCCGAGGAAGCCGAGGCAATCGCGCACCGCATCGGCTATCCCGTCGTTATTCGTCCGTCCTATGTGCTGGGCGGGCGCGCGATGGAGATTGTGCATGAGAAAGCCGCTCTCGCCCGCTACATGGCCCGCGCGGTCAAGGTCTCGGGCAACAACCCGGTGCTGCTCGATCGCTATCTGCAGGAAGCGATCGAGGTGGATGTCGACGCGCTCGCCGATGGCAGCGACGTCTTCATCGCCGGCATCATGGAGCATATCGAGGAAGCTGGGATTCATTCCGGCGACAGCGCCTGCTCGTTGCCGCCCTATTCACTACCGGCCGAGATCCTCGCCGAGCTCAAGCGCCAGACGACGGCGATGGCGAAAGCCCTCGGCGTCATCGGGCTGATGAATGTGCAATACGCGGTGAAGGACGGCACGGTCTACGTGCTCGAGGTCAATCCGCGCGCCTCGCGGACGGTGCCTTTCGTCGCCAAGGCGATCGGGGTGCCAATCGCCAAGATCGCGGCGCGGGTGATGGCCGGCGAGAAACTGGCAAATTTCAAGCTCGAAGCCAAAGCGCGGCGCCCGCATGTGGCGGTCAAAGAGGCGGTCTTCCCCTTCGCCCGTTTCCCCGGTGTCGACCTCATCCTCGGACCAGAGATGAAATCGACTGGCGAGGTCATGGGGCTCGATTCGGATTTCGGCCGTGCTTTCGCCAAGTCCCAGCTTGGCAGTGGCGTGACCCTGCCCCTCACTGGCCGGGTCTTCATCTCGGTCCGTGACCAGGACAAACCGGCGGTGGTCGAGCCTTGCCGGCGACTGATCGCCATGGGCTTCAGCCTGGTCGCGACCACGGGGACGGCCCAATTCCTGCGCCAAGCCGGGGTCGAGGTGGAGCAAGTCAACAAAGTGGTGGAAGGCCGGCCCCATATCGTTGACCGGATGCTGTCCGGCGAGGTCCAGCTCGTGGTCAATACGAGCGAGGGGGCGCAATCGATTGCTGACAGTTTCAGCCTCCGCCGGACGGCCCTGACCAACGAAATCCCGTATTACACAACAATTGCTGGTGCCCGGGCGGCCGTCCAGGCGATTCATGCCCTCCGGACCGGCAGTCTTGAAGTCGCCCCCGTACAATCCTATTTTGAAGGATCGTTCTGAGCGCCCCATGACGACAAAAATACCCATGACCTCGAGCGGTTTTGACCGCTTGCAGGAGGAGTTGAAGAGACTCAAAACCACCGACCGTCCGGCTATCATCCGGGCGATCGCGGAAGCGCGCGAGCAAGGCGACATCGCCGAGAACGCCGAATACCACGCCGCGCGCGAGCGCCAGGGCTTCATCGAGGGCCGGGTGATGGAACTCGAGGACAAGATCGCCCGGGCCGAGGTGATCGATGTCTCGAAGCTCTCGGGCAAGGTCATCAAGTTCGGGGCCACGGTCACGCTCGAGGACGAGGAGACGGAGGAAAAGACCGTCTACCAGATCGTCGGCGAGGACGAAGCCGATATCAGCAAGGGCCGGCTGTCGGTGACCTCGCCGGTGGCGCGCGCCCTTATCAGCAAGACGATCGGCGACAATGTCGAAGTCTCGACGCCGCGCGGCGCGCGGTCCTACGAGATCGTCAAAGTCCAATACAAATAGCGCTTATTCGTCGGCGTCGGCCTATTCGTCGGCCTCAATCGGCACGCCCGGCTCGGCTTTCGAGGCGCGGATGGCGAGCGACGATTTCACATGCGTGACGTTGGGCGCGGCGGTCAGCTTGGTCGTCAGGAAGCGCTGATAGTTGTCCCAATCGGCGGCGACGATCTTGAGCAAGAAATCCGTCTCGCCAGCGAGCATATGCGCTTCGCGCACCTCCGGCCAGGAAGCGACCAACGCTTCGAAGGCCTTGAGATCGGGCTCGGCCTGGGTCGCGAGCCCGACTTGGGCGAAAACCGTGACGCCGAAACCCAGCGCTTCGGGATTGACCTCGGCATGATAACCGCGGATATAGCCAGCCTCTTCCAAGGCGCGGACGCGGCGCAGGCAGGGCGGTGCCGAAATGCCGGCCCGCTCGGCGAGATCGACATTGGTCATGCGGCCATCGGCTTGCAGATCGCGCAAGATCCGGCGGTCGATGCGATCAAGCTTGCTGCGGCGCATGAAAACTTCCCAAACCCAGGCGATTTCTTGCCGATAATTGCTTAGTCTAGCCGAGCGCAATAATCTTTCAAGATGGCTTCCGGGATGCCAACAGTCTGGGCGCTGCATGACGGCAAGATCGGGATGGCCAATCAGGTCCGCGGCCTTGCCGAGGCCCTGGATTGGCCGATCACCGAGAAGCGGGTCGCCATCCGCGCCCCCTGGCGCTACCTGCCGCCCAGCCTCTGGCTTGCTCCTGCCCTAGCGCTCGACCCCGCGGGCGCACGCCTGGAGCCGCCCTGGCCGGATATCGTCATTGGCTGTGGTCGCAACAGCATCGTGCCGGCACGGCTCGTGAAACGCGCCAGCGGCGGCCGGACCTTCTGGGTACAGGTGCAGGACCCCCGCTTCGCCCGCAACGAGATCGACCTCATCGTCGCGCCGCGGCACGACCCGGCGCCGGGGGGGAACGTGTTCCGCACCCTCGGCGCGGTACATCGCGTGACGGAGACGAAGCTTGCGGCCGATAAAGCACGCTGGGCGCCGGTCTTCGCCGCCCTGCCGCGCCCGCTGATCGCTGTGCTGATCGGCGGCGACAACAATGTCTATCGCCTGACCGAGCAAAGCTTCGGCGCGCTGTGCGACCGGCTCGTCGCGCTGGCGAAAAGCGGCGTTGGTCTCGCCATCACCCCCTCTCGCCGCACCGCCGATGCACAGCGCGCGATGCTGCAAAAGCGCCTCGCCGATCTGCCCGCCTATATCTGGGACGGCAGCGGCGAGAACCCCTATTTCGGCATGCTGGGCACCGCCGACGCGATCCTCGTCACCGCCGATTCCGTATCGATGATCAGCGAGGCAGCCGCCACCGGCAAGCCGGTGCATATCGTCGAGCTCGAAGGCGGCTCGGATAAATTCGCGCGCTTCCACCAGGGAATGCGCGAGGCGGGGATCACGCGGCTTTTCAACGGCACGCTCGAGGAATGGCATTACGCGCCGCCCGACGATACGGCGCGCGCCGCGGCCGAAATCCGCCGGCGTTTTCAAAAGGCGACGTGATGCGGCCCCACCCCATTCAAGGATGGCTCTGGTTCGGTGGCAGCTTCCTCTTGCTCTGCGGCGGACTGATCCTGCTGCCGGGCATCGATCTCTGGGTAAGCGGGCTGTTCTACCGGCCGGGCGAGGACTTCTTCCTCGGCGATTGGGCACCGTTCCGCCTTACCCACGATCATCTCAACATTGCCGTCTGGGCCTTTGCCGTCACGGTCATCGTCGCGGGTAGCGCCAGCTTCTTCTTCCGCCGCGCCGTGCTCGGCCTTTCGCCGCGCGCCGCGATCTTCCTGCTGCTCTCGCTCGCGCTTGGGCCGGGCCTCACCGTCAACACGGTCTTCAAGGACCATTGGGGCCGCGCGCGGCCGGCGCAGACCACCCAATTCGGCGGCACGCAAAAATTCACCCCGGCTTTCGTGCCGAGCGATCAATGCCGGCGCAATTGCTCTTTCCCTGCCGGCGATCCGGCGATGGGCTTCTACCTCGTCTCGGCCGCGCTCCTTGCCGGTAGCGCCCCGATCCGCCGCAACGGAATCGTCGCCGCGGTCGCGCTCGGTGCGGCGCTCGGCGTGGTCCGCCTGGCGCAAGGCGGGCATTTCCTCTCCGACGTCGTTGCCTCCGGCTTTCTTGTCAGCGCGATCGCGTGGGGCCTTCACACGCTCATCATGCGCAGCGACGCCGTCGAGCGCTGGTGGAAAGCTTTGCGCGACCCCTCGCCTGCGCTGAAACGCTTCGCGTGGCTTTCGCTCGGCTGCGTCATCGCTTTCGTCATTGCCTATGAATGGATCGATATCCCGCTGGCGCGCGCGTTGCAGCCGATCGATCCGGTCACACGCACGATCTTCGGCTTCATCACAAAGCTTGGCGAGGGCGCGGTCTATCTTGTGCCGGTCGGGCTGCTCTTCTTTTGGGCGTGGATGAAGCGTGAGCGCTTATGGATGATCCGCACCAGCTTCATCTTCGTCACGCTCGCCGTGCCCGGCATTCTCGCCGATATCATGAAGCCGGTCTTCGCCCGCGCGCGGCCCGTACTGCTCTTTCGCGAGAACCTCTTCGGCTTCACCTGGGGCAGCCCGCACGCCAATGCGTGGTCGTTCCCTTCGGGCCATAGCGTCACGGTCGCGGCGCTTGCCGTCGCGCTCTATGCGATCTATCCGCCGGCCTGGCCCGCCTATGCGCTGCTCGCACTTCTCGTCATGGCGAGCCGCATCATCCTCGATCAGCATTATCTCAGCGATGTGATCGCCGGCTTCTATATCGGCTTCGCTTTTGCCTTGGCCTTCTGGATCGCCGCCCAGCGCAACCGCTTGCCGCTCGCTCTCCAGCGCCGCGAGACGCTCAGCGATAGCCTTTGAAATCGCCGAGCAAGCGAACCTTGTAGGCTCGCGTCAGCGGCTCGCCGCCCGCCTTGATCGGCGGCCCGAGGAAAATCGTTATCTGCTCGATCGGTCCCGACGTGGCGAAGCGGCTGACGATCTCATCGAGATTGTTGCGATAAGAGATGAGCAGGAAATTCTGGCCGATGAATTTCTCGGGCTGGGCCGTGAGATCGAATTGATCGTGGATACCGCCGGCGCCGTTCCATTTGAGCGAATCGAAAGGATGCGGCTGCACGTAATAAACTAGCGCCGCTTCCAGCTCGCGATCGTCGGTCATCAGATACGTGCCGGGATTCTCGGCGAGCATGCGGCTGACCGTGGTGCCGAGCTGGCGCCAGCCTTTGAGGCGATGCAGCGGATCGTATTTGCCGGGCAAATTATAGCCCACGAGATGCGTCAGCGGCTTGGCCTCGGCGATCACCACCGCAGCGAAGACATGCAGCACGACCGAGCCCCAGACGAGGAAGCGCGGCCGTTCGGCCAGCAGATAGGCCACCACCAGCACTGTCGCCGAGAGATAGGTCGGCGCCGACCAGTTGGGCTCGGCGCGCGAGAGAAAGCTCACCACCAGCATCATGGCGAGACTCGGGAGCGCGAAGAAGGCGAGCATCGCCGCGCGACGGTCGCTCAGCGTGCGACGCGCCAGCGCGGCGATGAGGATTAGCGCGCCGAACAGCACCGGGCCGAAGACGCCGAATTGCGAACCGAAGAAGGCGAGGAATTTGTCGGGATGGAACAGCGGTCCGCTCAACCCGGCATTGGCCTCGGTATGGTGATAGGAGACGAAGCCGTGCTGCCAATTCCAGAAGAAATTCGGCGAGTAGATCAGCAAGGCGAGCAGCATCGCCGCGCCGAAACGCGGCAGGTAGCGGCGCTCCTCGCGATAGACTGAGAGGAAGAGCAGGCCCGAGATCATCCAATACGCCATCGCGTATTTGGAAAGGAGGCCGAAGCCGCTGGCGATGCCGACCATCCACCACCAGCGCTCACCTTGCGGCTCGCGCGCACGCACGAAGGCATAGAGCGTGACCGACCAGCAGAAGAGCAGCGGTGCGTCGGTCGACATGATGACGGCCGAGACCCAAACGCCCGGCAAAGTTGCATAAACGACCGACGACCAGAACGCGGTGCGTGCATCATAGAGACGCTGCGCCAGTTGATAGATCATGATCGCGGTGCCGAAATGCAGCACCGGCGCCGCCAAGCGCACCGAGAGTTCGTTATCGTTGCCGGCGAGATGGGTCGTGGCGGCGATCAGCCAGGCGACGACCGGCGGCTTCGAGTAATAGCCCCAATCCGGCGTCAGCGACCAAAGCCAATACTGCGCCTCGTCGGGATAGAGATCGGTCGCACCCGAGGCGATCCATAACAGCCGCACGACGGTGAGCGCGAAGGCGATGAAGATCGCCGCGCGAAAGCTGCGCTCCGCCTCTTCCGCGGTGGTTTTCCGGACCTGACTACCAACAACCATGGGCGCGCAGAGTAGAGGGGTTTGCGGTTGAGGGGAATCCGTGCGGCGAGAGAACGCAGTGGCTGACTTGGACCAAGGTGCGGTTCAGATTTGTTCGCTGCAATTTGTGAATTGCCACGCCTTCGCAGGTTGTTTTGTCTATCGGCCCGTCAGAAAGGCAGTATCTCGGTATAGTACAGCTCTGCAAGGACGAGGCTGATAGCGAGGAGAAGCACGGAAAAGAGGAACCAGCGTAGGGTCTTGCCGTATTCTCTCTCATCGTCGTCCGCGACCTGCAAGGCACGCCAGAGCGCAATGAATTGCGATACGAGCGAAATGCCAAGAAGCAGCGCGGCCACAATGGACGTCGGCGTCCAATCGCCAGGCGCGTCGAAACTCCAAAAGCGCAGGAACAACAACGAGAAACCGAGGAGGACCGTGATCGCAGTGATGATCCCTTGCCGGTATCCCTGTGGGAGGGGGCGCCGCTCGTCCGCCATGGCCGGGTCATGCCTCGCGTTGCTGTGCTTGGATCACCTTCGTCTCACCTGAATGTACAAGGCACCGGTCCCCGACAAAGGAAGCGGCGGCCGCGACCGGCTTACGGCTGCGAAACCTGGTATATGGCCGCGGCGGTATCATGGAACATGCGACGTTTCTCGAGCTCAGTAAACGCGCCGATGATCTCGCCATAGGCGGCGTAAAGTTCCCTGGCTGTGCAAGCCAGCTTGCTGATCGGCAGATGGCTGGCGAACATGCAACGGTCCGGACTAAAAATCTCGATGGCGTCGAGAATCCAGGGACGGACCTGAGCCATCGTCCACCGAACACCGAAAATACACTCGATCCCGAATATCTTCAGCGCGACGTTCGGGCATGCACCGACTGTCGCAAGGTCCCGCTTCCATAGGGCATAGCCCTCTTCGGTGAGATCGATCGGCCAGCCCATCACGGGCAGAACGAACTGGAGGTCTGGGTACGCCGCCGCAAGGCTCGAAAATTCGCGGAGCTGGCTCCCGAAAACCTCGATCTCGCAAGCCAATCTGCGACCGCGCAGCGAAGCCAGTCCGCGTCGCCACGCCGGATCAGCCATCAGGCCCGGTTGCGACGTAAAACGAAGCGCTGGTTGCGTCGGATGCCAGCCCACGTGCTGCCGGACGCATCGGACAGGGCCGGTTGTCTGATAAGCGTCCAGAAGGCGATCCACCGCCGGGTCTGCAAAATCCATTAGCGCGATCAGACTGCTCGGCCGGCCCGCTTCGCGTGCGAGCGTCGCGGCCCACCGCACCTCCTCCAGCGGATTGCTCGATATGAATTCTGCCCAGACCGTTCCGTCGACGGTCAGGCCAGCGATATCGCGAGCATAGTCCTCTGGCCGGTAGATATGGGGCAGCGCTGCATAGTCGCCGACCAAAGCGGTCAAACCGGCGCTGGGCTTTGCGAATACGTCGTAGTGCAGCAGGCGGCTGTCATAGAAGTGCTGATGGCAGTCGAGGATCGGGAGTCCGTCGATCACGGTTCCTCCGCTGCGGTAAGAGCCTGGGCCGACATACGGCGGAAAGTCTGTCACGAGCGCACTCGGTTATCCATGCTTCGGATTCGTCTCGCCCCTGGCGGAGCTTCCGGAAAACCCGTGGCGAGACAGGCAGCGGCGAGCGGTCGCTGCCAGAGCGGCATGCATCCAATCGGATGTGACGCAGTTTGTTGGGACGAGAGCGCCCTCGACAATGATCGAGGCCGCTCGGCTTTCGCCGCCCTGCTTGCGCGAGGATGTCCCCATGTTCCACCGGCGCCGTTCGCCCCCGCTTCTCCTGCTGATCGTCCTTGCCGCATGCACCAACACTGCCGTGATAGCTATTCCGGGCCCGATCCCGCCGCCTGCACCAGGCGCGGCTCAGATCATCCTTTATCGTGATATTGGCTACTACGAGCCGTCCGACGTTTTGCGCGTCGCTCTCAATCGCCAGCCGGCCGGTGTGCTGCCGCGCGGCGATGTGCTTTATCGCAACGTCGCGCCCGGCAGCTATACGATCAGCTTTAGCCCGACGCGGCCTGATCCCTATCAGTTCAAGACCGTGGCGCTCGGCCCCGGCGATGTGGCGTATATCAAGCTCGCCGCCTTGCCGGTGAGACCGTGCAATTGGTTCGGACCCGGCTTCGGCGATTGCGACATCAACGGCTATACCGCGATGATCATGAACCCCGCGGTGGCACAACAGGAAATCCAGGGGCTAACGCTGATCGCAGGCTGAAAACAGCGGCGAGATCGGCGACCCTGATAAAGGGCATCCGAGGCCGGCGGAGCCCACGACTGGGCTGATCGGTTAAGGTGCCATGGACGCGCCCGATCATTTGCCGCACGCATGCAGCCGCACGGCAACCCGCGTCATCTTACCTGTGCTGGCTTTCGCTTGGGCCAGCACTCTCGCAGGCTGTTCGAGCGCCCCAGATATGATGCTGAGAAAGTTCGGCCTTGTTGGAACGTTCTCCGACGATTGCTCGAAGACAATCGAAGACGGCGGCGCGAGAGCGATTTATGAAGTGCCGGCGACGGGCTATCCCACATTTACCGCCGTCAATCGGCTGGGGACCTTTCGATCAAAAATCGAAAGAACGGATCAGGTCGGGGACGACACGCTCATAATGTACGTCGTGCACCCAGACGGCGCATGGGACGAAATCGATATTCAGAAAGAAGGCGCGGGATTCCGCACGATAAAAATGGTCGTCCACAAGCGGAACGCCTGGCATCCGACAATCACGGTCGACGCCGGCCATACGGTCGGTAACGGCGTCGCTGGCCTCGTCGTTGAAAAGTGTTCGGATTGAACCGGAGATTGAAAAGCCTGCTATCGCCCCACGGGCATCCCTGCCGCGGTGGCGGGGAGTCCGAGCGCGGCGAGATCCGTTTTCAAATCCGCCAACTTCGACGGGGGCGCCGCGCGATGTTCCTGAACGATATAGGGCACCGGATAACCGGCCGTTCCGAAGGTGGCGGCGATCAACCGGTTCGTGTCGAAATAAACCTGCCAGTAGTGGTCGGTATGGCAATAGGGGCGCACGGCCAACAATGTTCCCATCGCATTGAACTCGAGTATCTCGACATCCGGCGGCGGGTTGGCGACAACATTCGCAATTGAGGCGAGGGTTGGTTTCAGTCGCGCAATCGCATCGAGCGGATCGACTCCGAACGCCAGTTGCGCGGTGCGGTCCACACGACGAAATTCATGCGTGGTGAAATTCTTGATGGTGTCGCCCGATACTTTTGCGTTGCCGACGATGGTCGTGACGCTGTCCGGTGTGAGCAGAGTGGTGTTGAAGAGACCAATCTCCATCACCGTACCCTCGACCCCTCCGGCGACCACGTAATCGCCGACCTTGTACGGCCGGAAAATGATCAAAAACGCCCCGGCTGCGAAATTCGCGAGAAGGCCCGACCATGCGGCACCAACGGCGAGACCAACGCCGGCCAACAAGGCGGCGAAGCTTGTCGTCTCAACTCCGAAATAGCCGAGGATCGCGACGATGAGGACAATCGTGAGGCCGACACTGAGGATATTGACGACATAGCGCGTGAGAGTGGCATCGAAATGTCGTGCCCCTAAGACGCGCGATAGAAGTCTGGCAGATAGTCCAATGAGCCAGCGCCCGATCAGATACAGAACGATCGCGCCAATGATCTTGAATACCACTGCGGTGATTATTGGAGCCGTCGCGTTCCACCAGTTCAACATGTCCCTCGTCCATTCGCAGATCGCCGCTATTGGCAGCAAGCCTCACGCTCATGAAGAGGTGCCGCAATCAGGTATTCCTCTGAGCCTCTGGCCAAATCGGTGGTACAGAGGTCGACTCGCTGGCCGAGCTTTTACGATTTTAGCGGCATCGATCTTGCCGGACGGCCATTCCCAAGACGGGGATTAGGCCGCGTAGCGGAGGGACTAACCTCGCCGATCACCACGTATAGCGTAGCGTTCCGGTGCCACCGTAGCTTTGCCCCGTGGAAGCGAATGCGCCGTCGATTTGGGCGGTGAACGACCAGCTCGGCGTGAGCCAATATTGCGCACTCACCGTCGTGAGCGCGGCGTTTTCCGGGACGGGCGCGCCGTTGACGGTAAAGCTTGCGCCCGGCAGCGACACGAATGCCGCGTTGAGCACGGTGCCGCTGGTCCAATCACGCGCCCACGCGAGCCGCGCGCGCAGGATCAACGGCCTATTCTCGACCGTGGTGAAATCGTCGAAGCGAGCACCGAGTTCGCTTCTGGTGTCGTTGGCGGTCGCCGCGCTGTAGGCCAGTCCGAGCCCGCCGCCGGAGAGATCGGTCTCACTGTAAGCGGGGGTGCGGAACCATTGCGTCTGCAGGCCTGCATAAGGGGTAACGCCCAGCACGGCTCCATCGATCGGCAGCGTGTAGCGATCGCCGACCTCGGCCCGCGCGGCGTAGCTCTGGCCGGTGAATTCGGCCTGAAGCTGATCGCCCAAGGCGGAGCGGTTGGTGTTGAACCAGTTGTTCCCGAAGGCGAGCGCGGCGGACACATAGGCCGGACCGAACTGCGTACAGCTGTGGACGCCGGCCTGGAAGGTATCGCTCCGCCCGGTGCCGAAGCCCTGGGCCAAATTCCAATCCGAGCCGCCACCGGCGAGCGCGAAGCCAAAGAGCGTATCGGGTGTGGCGTGGTAATCCACGCCGGCCACATAGCCGTAGGTCGTGGTGGTGACATCGTTCGAACCCGTTGTCCGCGGGAGCGCCCACGCCGCGCGACTCGCCGCCGGGATCGCAGTAGCCAGCGGCGTGCTTGCTTGCTAAGTCATTGCGGCGCAATGCTGAGAATCGAGACCTTCGACAATAAGAGCGGCGGCAATGCCTTTTTTAAGGCGGTGACGCACCCGCTTGCCGCCGCCGCGGCACGCGATCTGCTGCGCCGCCTCAAGGAAGAGCGCTGCGCGGTCTACGATATCGAGGGCCAGGTCGACGCGTTGGCCGAACTCTACGATTTCGGCGGCATCGATCTCGCCGGTTGCTACGTGCAGGATGTGGGCGCCGTCGGCCGGAAGGTGCTCGGCAAAGCAGCGCAGCCGGTGACGGCCCTGAAAGACTCCGGCGCGCGCATTGTCTTCGTCGCCGGCTTCGATGCCGAACGCGCGATCGCGCATATTCGCCATCTGCTGCCGGCCAGCGCGACGGTGCTGAGCCTCGATACGCTACGCCTGCCCGAGACCATCGTGCCGCGCGGGCGGCGCTATCTCGATCCGCTCAACTTCGCGACCAATTTCGTCTTCTTCCGCGAGCAAAATGGATTGTCGACGCGGCTGGTCACGGCGAATTACTGGTCGGGCTATGGCACCAGCACGTTGAAACTCTGGTTGCTGCTCTTCGATACCGGTGGCAAGACGATCGCCGAATGGACCGAGGACGTCGCACCCGGCGCGACCTCGATCGTGATCGACAGCAAGGCGGTGCGGCAGCGTTTCGCTCTGCCCGAATTCACCGGCCAGCTTTTCGTGCATGCGATCGGCGCGCAGGGCCACGACGTCGTCAAATACGCGCTCGATACTTATGGCAGCGGCGATGCCGAGCGCGCTTTCTCCTGCACGCATGACGCCAATTCCTGGCCGGCGGATTTTTATGCCGGCCTGCCCGCGCCCGATGCCGGCGAGCAGGTGACGCTTTGGGTGCAGAACAGCCAGCCTTGCGCGATTCCCGCCGACGCGATCGGCCTCAATCTCATGGGCGACGACAAGAGCGCGACGCTCGACCGCGCGATCGCGCCCTTCGCCAGCTATGCGCTCGATGTCGCATCGCTGTTGCCCGAGGCACGCTGGCCGCAACAGATCGAGGTGAGCGCAGGCAAGTACATGGTACGGCCGCGCTACGAGGTGACGCGGCAAGATAAGGTGACGGGACAGGGCCGCCGCCGCATCGCGCATGTAAATGTCGAGCGGACGGATCTGAAGCCTGATCCGAAGCTCGCCGAGCTCGGCAATCTTTTGGGCAAGGGCCACATCTTGCCAGCGCCGATTCTGCCGCCGTCGCGCTGGCGCTCCATTGCGTTGCCGACGCCGATGGCACGCGCGCAAGACGAATTGCCCATCGCGCTACTCGCCTTTGACGCATCGGGCAAGGAGCTGGCGCGGCATAATTTCGGGAAACTGCACCGGCGGCAATCCATCGCCATCGATATCGACGAGCTCTGCCGCGCGCCGGCGGCAGAGGGTGGCCATATCGAGCTGGTCTATGATTTCGCGCAGGGCAACGCCGCGGATGGCTGGCTGCACGCGCTTTTCCGCTATGAGGATCGCGCGAGCGGCCATCGCGCCGAGACCAGCTTCGGCAGCCACGTCTTCAACACGGTGCTGACCTATAAGGGCGAGCCGCAATCCTATTCCGGCAAGCCGCCAGGGCTTTCGACTCGGCTGTTCCTGCGCTTGGGCGCGGCGCCGAACGACACGCTCTGCCACCTGATCTACCCGGCCTCGACGCCGTGGCACACGCAGAGCACCACCGACCTCATCCTCACCAATGCCCAGGGCGGCGAAGTGGGCCGTCGCCAAATCCACATTCCTTGTGGGGGCTCGCGCTTCTGGCGCTATGGCGAAATATTCGATGGTGCGACTCGGGCAAAGGCCGGCGAAAATGCCTATATTGTCATCCGCGATACGACCTGCCGGCTTTTCGGCTATCATGGCGTGATGGGGGAAGGCGGGGCCTTCAGCCTCGACCACATGTTCGGTTTTTGATGAGCGAGCGAATCCACACCAAATTCCTGATCATCGGCGCGGGCCCGGCCGGCTATACGGCGGCGATCTATGCCGCACGCGCCAATCTCAACCCGATCCTGATCCAGGGGCTGCAGCCGGGTGGCCAGCTCATGATCACCACCGATGTCGAGAACTATCCCGGCTTCGCGGATGTGATCCAGGGCCCGTGGCTGATGGAGGAGATGGCGAAGCAGGCAGAGCATGTCGGCACCAAGCTCGTCTCCGACATCATCGTCTCTTGCGACCTGTCGCAGCGGCCTTTCGTCTGCACTGCCGATTCGGGCGATATCTATATCGCCGACGCGCTCTGCATCTGCACCGGCGCGCAGGCACGCTGGCTCAACCTGCCGAGCGAGGACAAATTCCGCGGCTCGGGCGTCTCGGCCTGCGCCACCTGCGACGGCTTCTTCTTCCGGGGCCGCAAAGTCGCGGTAATCGGCGGCGGCAATACCGCGGTCGAGGAAGCGCTCTACCTCACCAATCACTGCGTCAGCGTCACGCTGATCCATCGCCGCGACACGCTGCGCGCCGAGAAGATCCTGCAGCAGCGGCTGTTCGATCATCCGAAGATCACGGTGATCTGGGACAGCGTTATCGATGAGGTGCTAGGCGCCGACAATCCGAAGCATGTGACCGGCCTCCGGCTGATCAACAGCAAGACCGGCAAGACCAGCGAGATCGAAGTCGACGGCATGTTCGTCGCCATCGGCCACGATCCGGTCACCGAGATGTTCAAGGGCCAGCTCACCCTCGATGAGGGCGGCTACATTCTGACCAAGCCGGATTCGACCGCGACCGAGATCCCGGGTGTGTTCGCCGCCGGCGATGTGAAGGACAAGATCTTTCGCCAGGCCGTGACCGCGGCCGGCATGGGCTGCATGGCGGCGCTCGAAGCGGAGAGATTTCTGGCGGCTGCCGAGGCCCGTTCGCGCGCAGCAGCGGAATAGAGGCGGCCCCCCGTGTCGACGCCGATGGATTGGGACAAGCTGAGAGTCTTCCACGCCGTGGCGGAAGCGGGCAGCTTCACACATGCCGGCGAAGCACTGAACCTCAGCCAATCCGCGGTCAGCCGCCAGATCAGCGCTCTCGAGGAAAGCCTCTCCGTCCCGCTCTTCCATCGCCATGCGCGCGGCTTGATCCTCACCGAGCAGGGCGATCTGCTCTATCGCACGGCGCGCGAGGTCTTCGCCAAGCTGGCGATGACCGAGGCGATGCTGACCGAATCGAAGGACCGGCCGAAGGGGCCGCTCAAGGTCACGACAACCGTCGCCTTCGGCTCCGCCTGGCTGACGCCGCGCATCCGCGAATTTCTCGACCTTTATCCCGAGATCGAGATTTCGGTCGTGGTCGACGACGCCGAGCTCGATTTGTCGATGCGCGAGGCCGATGTCGCGATCCGCATGTCGCCGCCGCGCCAGCCCGATCTGGTGCAGCGCCACCTGATGACGGTGCGCCATCACGCTTATGCCTCGGCCGAGTATCTGAAGAAGTACGGCACGCCGCAGCGGCCGGAAGAGCTCGATAAGCACCGCATCATCGTTTACGGCACGGATTCGCGGCCGCCGATCCGCAACCCGAACTGGCTCTTAGAAGCCGGCGCGCGCCCCGGCTATGAGCGTCGCCCGATCCTCGCAGTGAACAATCTCTACGCCATCCTGCGCGCGCTGCAGGCCGGGCTCGGCATCGCTTCGCTGCCGGATTTCATGGAGCACGAGACCTCGGGTCTGGTGCGCGTGCTGCCCGATGTGCTGGGCGGCGAGTTCGAATCCTTCTTCGTCTATCCCGAAGAGCTGCGCACCTCGAAGCGCATCGCCGTGTTCCGTGACTACCTCTTGCGCAAAGTCGCCGAACGCAAGAACGGCGGCGCGGATTAACGCTCCCGTTCCGGATCGTCATGCCCACGCCCTTCGACGAGCTCAGGGGCGGACATCCCGTCTGTTTCCTTGGGAAAGACGGAGGGGAAGAAGTCCCCTAATCCAACTGCTTCGAGCCGTCGGGGGTTGGGACCTCGAAGGTCGTGAGCGTAATGCCGACCATGTTGTAAAAGCCGATCGCGAAGATCAGCTCGATCAGCACGCCTTCGCCAAGCAGCGCCTTCGCCCGCGTATAGGTGGCATCGCTGAGCTTCTGTTTCGTCATGATCTCGGTTGTCACCTCGAAGACCAGCTTCTCATCCTCGCGGGTGATCTTCGGCGACTGGTGATGGGCGACCGCATCGATGATCTCCGGCGCGATGCCGAGCTCCTTCGAGCGGCGGCTATGCGCCCACCAGGCGAATTGCGCCGACCAGTGGCGGATGACGACCAGCGTCATCAATTCGAAGAGCCGCTTCTCAAGCTTGCCCTGATTGCGATGGGTAACGAAGAGATCGATGATCTTCGTGCCGATGCCCGGCATGCGCAGCCACACCGAGAAAGGGCCGCCCAGCCCATTCTGCGACAGCACGGTCTGGAGCTGGGCGAGCGCGGCCTTCTGCTCGGCATTGAGATCGTCGACCGTGATGCTGGGTAGCCGCGCCATCTGAATTCCTCCCTTTCGATTGGCCCCTCAAGTGGCGCGGACGATGCCACAAGCGGTCGATGCCGTCTCGGGGAATCTCGCCTTTTTGAACGAGATCGGTATGCATGGCGCAACTGAGCGATGCAGTTTGTGCAACGGTGTTACGAGGAATTTAGGTTGGCATGGGCGGCGCTAGGGGCGCATTTTAATAAACGTGTGTGCTGCAACCGCGGCCGCGCATTTTCCGGGCCGGCTAACCGGAAAGAGGGTCTTCGGACCCTTCTACGTCGCTGAGACGTATAGCCTCCCTGTTCAAACTGGCCCCGGCTTGTCCGGGGCTTTTCTTTTTTAGCACGGCTTTCCTTTTGTGGCTTCTTTTTGACGGTGCCTATCCCCCGGCGCCGCCGCTGTGCTAGCTTTGGGTCAACGATAAGACCCTGCATCCGGTTGAGCGCAGGCGGACAGGAACGGAGGGAAACAGCAAGCCATGACGGCCCGGGTGGTGGCGACCATTGCCTTGGCGACTGGCGCCATGGCGATGACGGCGGCGCTGACCAGCGCCGCGGCGCGCGCCGAGAGCATCGAAACTACGCCCGCGCTTGCCAAGGTGATCGATACCGCCAAGCAGGAAGGCACCGTCACGATCCGCTGGACCAATCTGATGCTGGGCGGGCCGGACGGTGCAGCGCTCGCCGAAGACGGCATCAACCGTATGTTCGGCATACATATCAAAGTGCAATGGACACCGGGTCCCGCTTTCGGCCCAATGGCCGCTATCCTTTATCAGGAGAAGCAGGCCGGCGAGAAGGCATCGAGCGACGTCTATACCGCGACGCCCAACCAGCTCTCGCCCTATCTCGACAAAGATCTCTTTCGCAAGGTCGATTGGGCCGGGTTTTGGCCAACGCGCGTCACCCCGGCAATGGTCGAGGGCGAAGGCCGCGCGCTGCGCTATACCGATGTCTATCCCGGCATCTTCTACAATGTGAAGGCGGCGTCCTGGGTGAGCGAAATCACCGTCGCCGCCGATCTCCTGAAGCCGCAATACAAAGGCAAATTCTATACGACGCCCTTTCTCGCGGGCTTCGACGTGCTGATTGCGAAGGACCAGTGGGGCGTCGAGAAGACCACCGAGTTCGTCAAGCAAATGTCGCCTCAGCTCGCCAGCATTGCCGGTTGTGAAAGCATCGATCGAGTCGCGTCAGGCGAGATTCCGGCGCTCGCGATCGATTGCAGCGGCGCCTCGCCAAACCGCCTCGTCTATCGCGGCAAGAACATCCTCGCCAATCACATCATCAGCGACATGGCCGAGCGCCGCCCGACCTATTTCGCAATCCCGCTGCATGCGCCCCACCCCAATGCCGCGATTCTCTATACGCTCTATCTCGTCTCGCACGAGGGGCAGGAGCGCGTCGTATGGGACAATTTCGGCGGCGATCTCGAAGCCTTTCCCGATTCACATGCGCGCCAGATCGCGGCGGCCCTGCCCGCGAAAGGTGTCAATTTCACCGATGTGTCGATCGCCTGGTGGCGCGCCCATCCCGGCATCGATCAGGATAATCAGAAACTGGCAAAACTGCTGCGTGAGAGATGAAATGAGAAAAACGATTGCCCTTTGGTCCCTCGCCATCGCCGCGCTGCTCGGCGCGGGCATAGCTGAGGCGCAGACGCTGCCGAAGAACCCGCTGCTCGACGCCGCGATCGCCGGCGCCAACAAGGAAGGCAAGCTGACGGTCCGCTGGACCAACAATATCTTCGGCGGGCCGGACGGCGCGAAGATGGCCGAGGCAGCGATCAACCGCATCTTCGGCACGCATATCACCGTCGAATGGTCGCCGGGCCCGGCCTATGGGCCGTTGGCGGCGCAGCTTTATCAGGAGATGCAGGCGGGCCAGCCGGCGACCTCCGACATCTATATTTCAACGGCGGTGCAGATCTCGCCCTATCTCGACAAGAACCTGTTCAAGACGATCGACTGGGTCGGTTTGATGCCGTCGCGCATCAAGCCGGAGATGGTCGAGGCCGATGGCCGCGCCATCCGCATCGCCTCGAACCTGCCGGGCATCGTCTACAACATGAAGGTCGCGCCTTGGGTCCCGGAGGTGAAGACCACCGCCGATCTCCTGAAGCCAGAATACAAAGGCAAATTCTATACAACGCCCTTCCTCGGCGGCTTCGACGTGCTTCTGGCGCCCGATGTCTGGGGCATCGAGAAGACCACTGCGTATGTGAAGAAGCTCGCGCCGCAGCTCGCCGGCCTTGTCGGCTGCGAGGCGACGACGCGCATTGCCTCGGGTGAGATCCCGGCGCTTGCCATCGATTGCGGCGGCGGCATCCCCAACCGCCTCGTCTATCGCGACAAGAATATCCTCGGCAATCAGGTGCTGAGCGATATGGCGGAGCGGCGCTACAACTACCTTGCGGTGCTCGCGCATGCGCCGCATCCGAACGCCGCGACGCTCTTCATCCTCTACATCATGACGGCGGAAGGTCAGTCGAAGATGATGTGGGACATCCAGGGCAGCGATCTCGATCAATTCCCGGAATCTCATATGAAGAAGGAGTTCGAAGCGATCGAAGCGCGCGGCGGCAAGCCGGTCGACGTGTCGATCGCCTGGTGGCGCTCGCACCCCGGCCTCGACAAGGCGAATGCCGACCTCGCCAAGCTGGTGCGTGAAAGATAGCGAGGTAGTGCCTAGTGGCGACGATCACCGCCGATAAACCGGTTCTGCCGCAGAAGAAGCCGAGCTTTCACCTCGATGTGACCTCGTCGAGTCTCATCGGGCTGACGGTGATCGCGACCGGCGCGATCGCCGTGCTGGTCGGGGTCGTGCTCTGGCTCTCCTTCACCGAAGGCACGCCGGGCGATCCGGTATTGCAATACACGCTCGAGCATTACCGGGGCCTGTTTCTCGACGGGTTCACCTATCGAGTGCTGTGGAACACGGTGCTGTTCTCGCTGACGACCTTGGCGACGTCATTTTGTCTAGCGATCCCGATCGCCTGGCTGATGGAGCGGACCGATTTCCCCGGCAAGCCGATCGTCTTCACGCTGATGACGACGGCGCTGCTCATTCCCTCCTTCGCCGTCGCACTCGGCTGGGTGTTCCTGCTTCATCCGAAGATCGGCATGGTCAATCAGGCGCTCATCGCACTACTCGGTCTCAGCGACGCGCCGTTCGACATCTCGAACATCTTCGCAATGGGCGTGGTCGAGGGCATGAATCTGACGCCGCTCTCCTTCGTGATGATCGCGGTGGTGCTGCGCTCGATGGATCCGGCGCTCGAAGAAGCGGCGGCGATCAGCGGCGCCAAGCCTTGGCAGGCGATCTTCCGCGTCACCATGCGCGTGCTGCTGCCAGGCCTTCTCGCCGCCGGCATCTATGTCGCGATGATCGGCTTCGCCGCCTTCGACGTGCCGGCGATCCTTGGTCTGACGCGGCGCATCTTCACCTTTTCGACCTATGTCTTCTGGGTGCTGACGCCGTCGGAAGGTGCGCCGGAATATGGCAGCGTCGCAACGCTCAGTGTCATCATGGTGGCCCTCGCCGCAGTGCTCTCCTGGTGCTATCGCCAGGCGCAGAAACAGGCGCCGAAATACGCCGTTGTCACCGGCAAAGCCTATCGCCCGCGCATCGCCACGCTTGGCAAGTGGCGAACTGCCGCGATCGCTTTCGTCGCGCTCTATTTCATCGTCGCGCAGCTCCTGCCGCTGCTGATGCTTGCCTGGGC
>DATMZZ010000315.1:0-2903 GCA_035573175.1 Allostellaceae bacterium | reverse complement strand
ATAGGCTTGCGTTAGGGGTATCGCACTTTGCCGCGCATTGCGCTATGTGCCATGGCGCCCCCGGCGTTCCGAAAGACGACATCGCCCAGGGCATGTATCCGTCTCCGCCCGATCTCGCTATCGCGAGCCAGCAATATACGGACGCGCAGCTTTTCTGGATCCTGCGCCACGGCATAAAGATGACCGGCATGCCGGCATGGCCCGACCACAGCGACGATGATCTATGGGCGATCGTCGCCTTCCTCAAGAAGCTGCCGGGCATGAGCGAAAGCGATTACGCGAAGCTCATCATGAACAATGTGATGCACGGGATGATGCATCACCACGGCGGCGACGCACCGGCGGAGAACCAGTAGCTTACATTTTCTCTTTGAGGCCACTGCGGATCAGGCCACCAATTGAGAGAATCCTGCTCCGTGCATCGCCTGTCAGCCGCCGCTTTTCTTGACATCGATGCGGTCGAGCGCCGCGCGCAATCCGCGTGCCAGCTTTTGCGCATCGTCATTGGCCCAGAAATGCATGAAGAACATGCGCGGCTGCTCGGTCAGCATATGGCTGTGTAGCGCCGTGACTTCGATGCCGTTCGCCGTCAGCGCCTTGATCACGGGGTCGACCTCGTTCGCCGCGAGCAAGAAATCGCCGGTGATGGCCGCCTTGCCATCGCCGGTCGGCTGGAAATTGATGCCGATCGCCGAGCCCATCGCCGGCGGGATCTCCCTGCCGCCTTCGGTCACCGGCTCGCCGCGCGGAATCGTGAATTGATAAATGCCGCCGTTGTTCCTGCCCGAATACCCCATCTCCTTGTCGATGACCGCGGTGACGAAATCGATCGCCGGCGGGGCCGCAGGCGCCGCAGCACCCGCTTGCAACGGCGTCTTGCTGAGCGCGAGGCCGGCGTGAAGCGCCTCCGCCAGCTTGACGGGATCGCCATGGCCCAGTACGTGCATGTAGAGGGTCATCGGCTCCGCGCGCAGGAGGTGATTATGCAGCGCGGTGATCTCGATGCCGCCTTCCTCGAATTTCTTCATGACAGGCGTGATTTCGTCCTGCGTCAGCACCAGATCGCCCATGACCATGGCGCCATCGCGCATCGTCGAATGCCAGCCAACCGCCGAGCGCGAAGCCCGGTGCCAATGTGACGCCATCAAGCATCACGTGAAGATCGGAGCGCGGGAAGCCGACACGATAGACATTGCCCGGTTGGACGGTGCCCTCCTTGCCGAGGGTCTGCGCGACCTTTGACCAATCGGTCTCCGCCCGAACGGTTGGTACAGCGGCGCCGATGATCAGGGCAGCAACCGCAAAGCTCAGAAGCTTCGACATCGTGGCATCTCCTCTGTCAGGAACCTCCCCCGCTTCATCTCATTTGACGAACACCCAATCCGGTTGCAGCAGCGGAAACGCGGCCAAGCCGATCAACGCGGTCACCGCCACGAGCAATGGGTTGCTGAGCCGCTTCCAATAGAAAAGCGCGGCAAGGCTCGTCGCCGCGATTAGCGCTGTCAGCCAATCGCCGATCGCGATCTTCCCCAGCAACACCGCCGCGCCGAGGATCGTGCCGATCGCCGCGGCATAGGCGCCTTTGACGAAGCCCTGCACATTGAGATTGGCGCGATGCCGCGCGAGGATCGGGCCGACGACGAGAATGAGGATGAAGGACGGCAGGAAGATGCCGATGGTCGACACCAGCGAGCCCCAAAAACCGGCGACGATGTAGCCAACGAACGTCGCGGTAATCACCACCGGTCCGGGGCTAATCATGCCGACCGCGACCGCCACGAGGAATTCGCGTCCGCCCATCCACCCAGTCTCTTGCACCAGCCCCTTCTCGAGAAACGGCACGATGACAAGACCGCTGCCGAAAGTGAGGCTGCCGGCCTTCAGGAAAAACGCGAGAAGCTGCCCCAGCGTCGATGGCGTCGCGGTTTTCGCCGTGCCGATGGCGATGGGCGCAACGGCGAGCGCGCCGCCCGCGCCGGCGCTGCCACCCCTGAACAGCGAGCCGTAATAAAGGATGCCAACAAGGCCGCTGCCGATGAACAGGATCGCGACTTCCGCTTGCAGCCAGATCGTGACCACGAAGCACACCGCCGCGAGCGCCCATTGCAGCCAATCCTCCATGCCGAGCTTCGCGAGCCGGTAGCAGGAATGAAGGATGAGCGCGATCACAGCCGGGCTGACGCCGTAGAAGATCGCCGTCATCCACGGCAGGCCGCCGAAATGCACGTACAGCGCGCCGAGCGCCGCGACCATGATGAAGTTCGGCAAGATGAAAGACCAGCCACCGGCCCAAGCCGCCCAGAAGCCGCCTTTCATGTAGGCGATCAAGATCCCGACCTGAATCGCAAGCGGTCCCGGTAAGGATTGCGAGATGGCGATGGCGTCGCGCATTTCCTCCTTGCTGAGCCAGTGCTTCTCCTGCACGAGCTCCTTTTCCATGAGCCCACAGAGCGCGACCGGCCCGCCAAAGCCGAGCGTGCCGAGGCGCAAGAAATATCGAACGATCTCGCCGATCGACTTGCGCTCGGATGAAAGGATCGTGCTCATGCCGCCGCCACTTGTTGCCGGCACCACGCATAAAGCGCGTCGTAGACGACCATGCCATGTTCCAGTTGCACCAGATCGTCGCCAATCGTCATCGAGAGCCCTTGCGAGAGCGCGAGAAGACCCGCCGATTGGGGCGTCAGCGCGGGTTTACCCGTGTCGGCGCCGCGCACAATCAGGGCAAGGCGATCAAGCGCGGCATCCTTGATGCCGAACAGCGCAAGAAACGCGTCGAAGCTGCACCGCTCTCCGACGTGGCCGAATTCGGCGCCGTCGATATCGTAGGGCACGGCACCGCTCCATGCGGAAAAGCCGCGCACGTTTTCCGGCCGCATGTAATAGAAGATCGCTTCGGGATC
>DATMZZ010000314.1:0-5711 GCA_035573175.1 Allostellaceae bacterium | reverse complement strand
CTTTGCCGTAGACATTGCCCTGATCGGTGTCGAGGACCAGCGCACGCGTATCGAGCACGCCATTCGTCAGACGGAAATCGCTCACCATGCAATTGACCTTCGCCGTCTGCGGCAGGCCGAGCAGCGAGGCGAGCGTGCCGCCGATATCGAGGCCGGCGGCGTTGACGATGATCGCGCTGAGATCGCCGCTGCCCATGAAGAGCGACAGATTGCCGTTGCTATGCGCAAGGATCTGCGCCAGCGAATTGCCGGTGCCATCGATCACCCAACGGCCGCCGATGACGCCGACCCCTTGAGCAAATTTCACGTTCTGCAGAACGCGCTGGAAATCGACATGGCGGAAATCGATATCGGCTTTCGCGTGGATCGGATTGACGCGGCCATCGAGCTCGATCTTCGAGCGGATCGTGCCGCTGCCGACCGCGAAATCGAGCGGCTCGAGCTTGATGTCGCCGTTTTGGATCGTGAGGTTCGCCTCGATGTGATCGAGCGGCGCCCAATCGGTAATGATGTGCTCGCCGCGATAATGCACCTTGTAATCGGTCGAACGGACCTTGCTGAGATCGATCGGCGTATCCGGCAATAAAGTCGGCTTGGCTTCTTGCGCCGCATGCTCGGCGCGCTGCTTCGGCCCTTCGGTCGGCGCTTCCTTGCGTCCTGGCGGCGCGCCGATGAAGCCGCCGAGATCGGCCATGCGCACATTGCGCGACTTCAGATCGGCGGTGACCAGCGGCCGCTCGCCGACCCGGTTGACGTCGAAATTGCCTTCAAGATCGCTCTCGCCGACGCGCCCGGCGAAATTGCTGAAGCGGATGCGCTTGCCGCTATTGTCGTAGTCGAGATGCCCGCGCAGCGTATAGGGCGGCGACGGCTGCAGCGGCAGATGGAAGAGCTTGTAGAGATCCGCGAGGTCTTGGCCTTTCAGCTCGAGCTGTAGATTGGCGCCGCTCAATTGCTCCGGATGATCGATCGTGCCCGCGAGATGGACATGCGTATCGCCCGATTGCGCCGTCAACTCGACCGGATAGGGTTTGGTGCTGTTGCGGAGGGCGAGAACCGAGCCGCCGACGAAATACCCCTTGATCGGCTGGCCGCCATAGGTGCCTTGCGCGTCGACCACGATCTGCTGCTCGTGTTTTTCATCGGCGGGCTTGGTTTGCACCTTCACCCGCAAATCGGCTTTGAGCCGCGGATCGGCGAAGCGGAAATCACCATCCGTGATGATCAGCGAGCCGATCCGCGGCGGCGTCGCATTGCCGGTTGAATCCTCAGCGATCGGGAAAGTCCAGTTCGGATTGCCTTTGGGGCCGGGACGCAGATCGCCTTCGGGATGCTGGACGATGAGCTCGCTGACGATGATCCTCTTGCCGAAGCTGCCGATGAGCGCGCGCAAATCGAAGCTCACGCGCAGCTCGTCGATCGTGCCGGTTTGCGTGCCCTCGGGAAAATCGGGCGGATTGCCGATCGCCACACCGTCAAGCACCAGGGTCGGCTGTGCCGACAGGGCATTCTCGACATCGAAATGTTGCAGGGTGACGGGCCGCTCCAACTCCGCGGCGATCTTGCTCGCCACCATCGGCCGGAACCAATTCCAATTCCAGACCAGCGCGAGCACGACGAGGCACGCGGCGAACACACCGAAACCGGTCCGGACCGGATGGCGGCGGAGGGCGTTGAACGGCTCGGCCAAAGCTTCGCGCTCCCGTGTTCACAACGTGTTTGCGGGATATAACCGGGCAGGTGAACGTCGGTTGCGAACACGCGAAAAACGAAAAGGATCGAGTAGATGAGCGAGCGCATAGCTTTTCTCGGTATCGGCTTGATGGGCGCGCCGATGGCCGAGCGCCTGGTCGCCGCCGGCCGCGATGTCGTCCTCTGGAATCGCACGCGCACGAAAGCCGAAGCGATCACCGGCGCGCGCGTCGCGGCGACACCGGCCGCAGCCGCGGCCGAAGCCGATGTGCTCATCACCATGCTCGAGACCGGGCCGGTGGTCGAAGCAGTGCTCTTCGGCGACCCTTCAACGAGCGATGGGGGCGCTGCCGCGTCACTGAAGCGCGGCGCGCTGGTCATCGATATGAGCTCCTCGCCCCCACCGATGGCGCGCGATCACGCGCAGCGTTTCGCCGCGCGCGGCATCGGCTATCTCGACGCACCGGTGTCGGGCGGCGTGGTCGGCGCGCGTGCCGGCACGCTCGCGATCATGGCCGGCGGCGATGCAGCGGATTTCGCACGCGCGAAACCGATCTTCGAGCAGCTCGGCCGCCCGACCCTGGTTGGTCCCGCGGGCAGCGGCCAGCTCGCCAAATGCTGCAACCAGGCGATCGTCGCCATCACCATCGGCGCTGTCGCCGAAGCGTTGCTGCTCGCCGCGGCGAGCGGCGCCGACCCGGCGGCGGTGCGCGAAGCGTTGCTCGGCGGCTTTGCCGATAGCCGCATTCTCCAGCTTCATGGCAAGCGCATGATCGAGCGCGATTTTCTGCCCGGCGGCCGCGCGCGCGTGCAACTCAAGGATCAGCACACGATCCTCGCTGCTGCCAAAGCGGCGCATCTGCAATTGCCGCTTTCCGAATGCGTGACCGCGCTTTATCGCGATCTCGTGAACCAGGGCGGCAGCGAGCTCGACCAAAATGCGTTGCTGCTACAACTCGAGCACATCAATGCGCCGGCGCGGCTCGGCCAAGCGGCAGACAAGCTTCCACCGATGTAATGTTGTGATGCCCGCGCAATCATAATTTCGCCACAGCGCGGGCATAACCTTTTCTGCTGCTCGCAAGGCGATGATCAATCGCCGGAGGGAGGAGCAAAATGCAGTATCGCTGCTATTACTTCGGCGCGAGCGGTCAGCTCGTCGGCGCCGATACGATCGTTCAGGATAGCGATGGCGATGCGCTTGCTGCAGCGCGGAAACTCTTCGCGCAGCACGCCCATGCAACAGCTTTCGACTTGTGGCAAGGCCGTCGCCCCGTCGCAGCACAGGAGCTGCCACACAAGCCCGGTCCCCAATCGGGCAGACCGCGCGCCGCCTGACGCGCGCTCAGATCTATCCGGGGACTAGATCACCGGCGTCAGCAGCGGCTTGCCGGCAAAGTGCGCCAGTAGATTGTCGATCATGAGATCGCCCATGGCGCGCCGCGTCGCATGCGTGGCGCTGGCGATGTGTGGCGCCAGCACGACATTGTCGAGTTTCATCAATGCTTCGGGCACGCGCGGCTCATCGGCATAGACATCGAGCGCGGCGCCGGCAAGCTGCCGCGATTGCAGCGCAGCAATCAGCGCCGGCTGATCGACCACCGAGCCGCGCGCGATATTGACCAGCCTCCCTTCCGGACCGAGCGCCGCGATGACGTTGGCGTCGATGAGGTTGCGCGTCGCCTCGCCGCCCGGACAGGTCAGCATCAGATAGTCGCTGTCGCGTGCCATGGCGGCGAGGTCGTCGTAGAAGGGATAGTCCGCCTCGGGCACGCGCCGCCGGCCGTAATAGACGATGCGCATGCCGAAGGCCTCGGCGCGCTTCGCCACCGCTTTGCCGATGCGGCCAAGGCCGACGATCCCCATCGTCGCACCGCCGAGCTTGTTGGCGAGCGGAAAGAGACCCTTCGCCCAATCGCCGGCGCGGACGAAACGATCGGCGGCGACGAGATTGCGCGCGAGATTGATGGTAAGCCCCATGCCGAGGTCGGCGACGCAATCGGTCAGCACATCGGGCGCATTGGTGACGGCGATGCCGCGCGCCTTGGCAGTCGCGAGATCGATATGATCGGTGCCGACGCTCATCGTCGCGACGATCTCGAGTTTCGGCAGCGCTTCCATCAGCTTCGCCGGCACCGGATAGCCGGTGAAGCTGGCAAAGCCGCGCACACGATCTGCTGCCGACGCGAGAAAGGCGAGCGGCTCTTTCGCCTCCCACAGCGGGTGGATCGTAAACTCGCTTTCGAGCCTTTGCATGACGGGCTGATAAAGCCGCGGCGCAACGACGATTTCGATCTTCACGTGCTAACTCCGAAAATTGCTCTAATCATTTGATCTGATGAGATCATTTGTTCTATCCACAGGTTTTCGCGGCCGCCCGCTTTTGCTTTTCGCGCGGCTTCAATACAATCGCCGGAGCCTGGAGGCATTCACAAAATGACCGAGACGGTAAGGCGCACCGCCGAATCCGTCATTCAGATCGGGCATACGGCCTATCCCGTGCTGACTCCCGAGACCACTGTCGGGGCTGGGCTGCGTGTCATGATCGCGAGCGGGTTGCGCAGCCTCAAAGGGGCGAGCCAGCGCGGCGGCTCCGAGCGTCCCGACTCCGTCCATCGTTTTCGCATCGGCTTGCGCCGGCTCCGCTCGGTGCTCAGCGCTTTCAGCAAAGTCCTGCCCGAGGAAGAGCGCCGCGCCCTAAGCCAGCGGCTCGGCAGCATCGGCCGCAGCTACAGCCGGCTGCGCGAATGGGATGTGTTCCTGGCGGCCACCGTACAGTCACTGGCCGAATCCCTCCCGGACGAGCCATCGCTCATCGAGATCGACGCGACCGCGCGCGAAGCCCGCAAACGCGCGTTGCCGGATGCGGGTGGCTTGCGGCGCCAGGTTGAGGACATCGTCGCGACGATCGAAGAAGCGGAATGGCTGCAGCGCCCGACCGGTGCCTTCGAACTCGAATGGGACAAGGATCTCAAAGGTTTTGCAGACGGATTGCTGGCGAAACGTCATCGCCGTATCCGCAAGCACCTGAAGAAAGTCGATATCGCGGATCAGAGCGATTTCCACAAGCTTCGGATTGAAGCAAAAAAAATCCGCTATCCGACTGAAATGTTTGGAAATCTTTTCGAGCCGAAATTGGTCGACGACTATCTCGACCGGCTCATCGCGGTGCAGGATGCGCTCGGGCATCTGAACGACGCGCTGGTCGCCCGGGACCGGCTCACCGAGTTACCGGTCTCCTCGCGGGCGCAAGGGCTGGTCTCAGGCTGGCTTGCCCATGAAGTCGCAGCGCGCCGCGACCGCTTCCCGCGCGCCGCCAAGAGGCTGCGCAAAGCGACGCCTTTCTGGGAAGAATAGGCTCAGTTCGGCCGGTTCGCGACCCTGCGATCGAGTTCCCCTTTAAATAGAATGGGCGCACGCACCGCGGGCGAGATTAGCAAAGTTTTAGTTAGCAAATGCCATAAGTCCCGGGTGGGACTCTTCCCCACCAAAAGGGATTTCGGCTGTGGCTTCATCCGCTTCGGGCGGCTCCGGCATCTCAGCGCCGGCAGTTTCCGGCCGTGCCGATCCGTTACCGCCCGGCCGGGCGGCGCGTGATCGGCGACGGCTGAGCCGTCGCGTTCTCGGCGGCGCCATCATTGTCGCGCTGGCGATCGTCAGCCTCACCGCCTTGATGCTGTGGCGCCTCCAGCAAGCCCAACTCGACGAAGGTCTCAACAACCTTTCGGCGCTCGACCTTCTCGTCGCGGCCCAGACTGAGCGCGCCTTCGAGAGTGTCGGCGTCGTGCTCGACGACGTCTCTGCCGACCTTCAGGCGCAAAGCATCGCCTCGGCCGAAGCCTTGCGCCAGGCAGCCGGCAATGAAGCCATGTTCCGCCTGCTGCGCGCCAAGATGGCCGGCATCGCGCAACTTAACGCGCTGGCGATCGTGACCTCCGACGGCGACGTCATCAACCGCACGCGCAGCTACCCGGTCACGACGCAGACCAATGTGGCGGACCGCGAATATTTCACCCGCC
>DATMZZ010000313.1:0-2166 GCA_035573175.1 Allostellaceae bacterium | reverse complement strand
CTTCGTGCTCGTCGATCAATTCATCGATCGCACCTTCGCGCGGCATAAGAGCTTCTTCGGCAAGGGCTGCGTCGCGCATGTGTCGATGGCGCATCCGGTCTGCCACCGGCTCGGCGAGCATCTCGCGCATGGCGCGGAGGCGGCGGGTTTCTCGGTGAAGCGCGGCGGCACCTACATCGTGATGGAAGGGCCGCAATTCTCGACCATGGCCGAGAGCAATCTCTATCGCAGCTGGAATTGCGATGTCGTCGGCATGACCAACATGCCGGAGGCGAAGCTCGCGCGCGAGGCCGAGATTTGCTACGCGACCGTCGCGATGGTGACGGATTACGATTGCTGGCATCCGGACCACGACCACGTCACCGTCGACATGATCCTGAAAGTGCTGCTCCAAAACGCCGACAAGGCGAAAGCCTTGGTCAAAGCGACGGTGCCGCTAGCAGCGCGCGATAACGCTTGCAGCCAGGGCTGCCGCCACGCGCTCGACAACGCGATCATCACGCCGGCCGATATGCGCGATCCGGTGGCGCTGGCGAAGCTCGACGCCATCGCCGCGCGCGTCCTGCCGTCGAGGGAATAAAGCCATGCTGGTTGCCGGCCGCGCCATGCGCACGATCTGGCTGGAGGATGACGGCGCCAGCGTCGGCATCATCGACCAGACCGTATTGCCGCATACGCTCGTCACGCTGAAGCTGACCAAGCTCGACGAGGCCGCGCATGCGATCCGCTCGATGCAGGTGCGCGGCGCGCCGCTCATCGGCGCCGCCGCCGCCTATGGCATGGCGCTGGCGATGCGCGAAAATGCCAGCGATGCGGGCCTCGAAGCGGCGAGCAAGACGTTGCTCGCGACGCGGCCGACCGCGGTCAATCTGCGCTGGGCGATCGAGGATATGCGGCGGCTGTTGCAGCCGCTCGCGCCGACCGCGCGTTCGGCCGCCGCCTACAAGCGGGCGGCGGAGATTTGCGATGAAGACGTCGCGATCAATCGCGGCATCGCCGCCGCCGGCCTGCCATTGATCGAGACGGCCTGGGCCAAGAAGGGCAAGCAAGGCCGCGTCGAGATTCTCACCCATTGCAATGCCGGCTGGCTCGCAACCGTCGATTGGGGGACGGCGCTCGCGCCGATCTACATGGCACATGAGCGCAAGATTCCGCTCCATGTCTGGGTCGACGAGACGCGGCCGCGCAATCAAGGCGCCAGCCTTACCGCCTGGGAGCTCGGCCAGCATGGCGTTTCCCATACGGTGATTGCCGACAATGCCGGCGGCCATTTGATGCAGCACGGCCAAGTCGATCTCTGCATCGTCGGCACCGACCGCACGACCGCGTCGGGCGATGTCGCCAACAAGATCGGCACCTATCTCAAGGCGCTCGCGGCGCATGACAACAACGTGCCGTTCTATGTCGCGCTGCCTTCGCCGACGATCGATTGGACGCTCGATGACGGCGTGAAGCAAATCCCGATCGAGGAGCGCGACGCATCGGAGGTCACGCATATTGCGGGCCGCGCCGACAACGGCGCGACGGTGCGTGTGCAATTGACGCCGGCGAACAGCCCGGCGGCGAATTACGCTTTCGATGTGACGCCGGCGCGGCTCGTCACCGGCCTCATCACCGAGCGCGGTGTCGCCAAAGCCTCGCGCGAAGGCCTGCTCGATCTCTTCCCCGAGATGAAAGAAAACGCGCGGGCGAATAACCCGCGCGTTTTGTCTTTTTAAACGGCCCCCTCACCCCCTCCCTCTCCCCGCTGGGGAGAGGGAGGGACCCGGCGCGAAGCGACGGGAGGGTGAGGGGGATTTCCCGAGGAACTAGCCGATATGCTTCGCGAGGAATTCCTGCGAGCGGCAGGCGGCGACCTGGGCCGCTTCGGCGTTGAACGAGCCACGCTCGTCGCAATGGAAGCCGTGGCCGGCGCCGTTATAGACGAAGATCGGCACGCCGGGCTGCGCCGCCTTGATCTTCTCGACATCGGTCAGCGGGATGCTCTGATCCTTCTCGCCGAAATGCAGCATCAGCGGCGCCTTCGGCTTCTCGGTGTGGAACTGCGCGATCTGGCCGCCGTAATAACCGACGCCGGCTGACACGCCGTTGAGCCGGGTGGTGGAGAGGAAGGCGATCGAGCCGCCCATGCAATAGCCGAGCACCGCGACCTTGCCGGCCGACTTC
>DATMZZ010000312.1:0-6777 GCA_035573175.1 Allostellaceae bacterium | reverse complement strand
GTCGCGAATTGGGGCGGGCTCGCGCTCCATCTGCGCGGCACGATCGGCGGCTATGCCGGCGTATCGTCGCCGGAGAAATGGCTGAAGATCCAGAGCGGCTCTTACATCCACACGTATTTCCAGCCGCAGAACGTCGCGATGATGAAGCGATTCTACGACCGCTATCTCAAAGACATCGACAATGGCTGGGAGAAGGAGCCGAAGGTCGAGCTCTCGATCCGCGGCCCGGGCGATACGGTGAAGCGGCAGCTGCAAGCTACCGCCTGGCCGATCCCCGACACGCAATGGACGAAGTTCCATCTCGACGCGGGCAATAAGACGCTCGGCGACAAGCCGTCGAGCGCAGCGGCGAGCGCCTCCTATCCCGCGCTGAGCGACGGCGTGACCTTCAGCACCGCGCCCTTCGCACGCGATACCGAGCTCGGCGGTCCGGCGAAAGTGAAGCTCTGCGTGTCATCGAGCACCGAGGACATGGACATCTTCGCGACGCTCTGCGCCTTCGATCCGTCGGGCAAGGAGATGACCTTCCGCACCGGCGGCGAGCCGAAAGCCCCGGCGAGCCAAGGCTGGCTGCGCGTATCGCAGCGCAAGCTCGATCCCAAGCGCTCGACCGACTACACGCCCTTCCACCCGCACGATGAGCGCCAGGCGCTGAAGCCGGGCGAAGTCTATGAGGTCGAAGTCGAGATTTGGCCGCTGAGCCTTTACCTGCCGGCGGGCTCGCGCCTGACCTTGACGATCCAGGGCAAGGATTTCGAGCGGCCGGGCGAGACCGGCCCGACCAAAGGCGTCGGCTGGATGTATCACACCGATCCCGGCGATCGGCCGCCCGCGATCTTCCACGGCACGCACGCCGTCCATACGGGCGGCGGCCGCGATACCTATCTGCTGCTGCCGGTGCTGCCGGCGAGCTGAGGAGGCTTACGCCGCGGCGCCGTGCGCCGTCGGCACCGGTGGAATCTGCATGCCCGGCAGCGCATCCGCTTCGGCGACGCGGATGCAATTGCGGCCCGAATGCTTGGCGGCGTAGAGCGCCTCGTCGGCGCGCTGCAGCAGCGTGTCGGGAGTCTCCTCGACGTCATGCGTCACGGACACGCCGATGCTGATGGTGATCGGCAGGCCGATCGTCGGCTCGCCGACCTCGATCGGATGCTCCGCGATGACGCTGCGCAGACGCTCGGCAACGACCAGCGCGACCTGCAACGGCGTCTCAGGGAGCACGACAACGAATTCTTCGCCGCCGTAGCGCGCGACGAGATCGAAGCCGCGGACATGACGCGAGACGCGCGCGGTGACTTCCTTCAGAACGGCATCGCCAGCCTGATGGCCATGGGTGTCGTTGACGCGCTTGAACCAGTCGACGTCGAAGAGCAGCAGCGACGGACCCATCGCGCCTTCGCCGACTCGCGCCAGCAGGCCTTCGAGATGCGCCTGGAGGTAGCGGCGATTGTAAAGCCCGGTGAGGCTGTCGGTGAGCGCGAGCGCGAGGCTCTTCTGGTAGTTCTCTTGCAGCTGATCCTGCAGCCGCTTGCGGCGGATCTGGGTGCGGCAGCGCGCGATCAGCTCGTTGCGATCGAGTGGTCGCACGAGATAGTCGGTCGCGCCGAGATCGAGGCCCTTGGCGAGCCGCGGCAATTCATCGGGATCAGCGATCAGCAGGATCGGCACGAGGCGGCTCGGTTCATTGGCACGGAGCTGCGAGACGACGCGCAGCGCGTCGACCCTGCCCGACATGCTGAGGATCACGAGATCGATCGAATCATCGCAAGTGGCCGCGAGATCGTCGACCGTCGACGGGCGCACCGTCTCGCTGACCAGCGGCCCGAGCATCTCGGCGATGCGCGCCGCGGCGAAGGCATTCTCTTCCCAGAGCATCACGCGCGCCGGGCTCGTATCTTCCTGCGGCACGCCCTTGTCGATCAGAGAATTGAACCGACCGCAGATATCCTCGCGGTGGCGCCATTCTTCCATCGTGCGGCGCAGGCGGACGAGGGAGCGCACACGCGCGAAGAGCGCGACATCGTTGACCGGCTTGGTGAGAAAGTCGTCGGCGCCGGCTTCGAGGCCGCGCACGCGATCGGAGGGCTCGGACAGCGCCGTCACCATTACCACCGGAATATCGGCGGTGCGCGGATCGGCTTTCAAGCGTTTGCAAGTCTCGAACCCATCCATCCGCGGCATCATCACATCCAGCAGGATGAGATCGGGATGCTCGACCTGCGCGAGCTTCAGCGCCGTGAGCCCGTCATTGGCGCTGAGCACGTTGAAATATTCGCTCGTCAGCTTGGCTTCGAGCACTTTCACGTTCACGTCGACGTCGTCGACGACCAGAATTCTAGCGGACATAAGCGTTGTGCCTCAGGCGCAGAAGCGCGCAACCGTCTGAAGGAAATTGGCGACCGAGATGGGCTTGGCGATGTAGGCCTCGCAACCGCCCTCGCGGATCTTTTCCTCATCGCCCTTCATGGCAAAGGCGGTGACCGCGATCACCGGGATGGCCTTGAGATCGTCATCTTCTTTGATCCACTTCGTGACTTCGAGCCCCGAGACTTCGGGAAGCTGAATGTCCATGAGGATCAGGTCGGGATGATGCTGACGCGCGAGCTGGAGCGCTTCCATGCCATCCTTGGTTTGCAGGATGTCATAGCCATGGGCCTCGAGAAGGTCATGGAAGAGCTTCATGTTGAGATCATTGTCTTCGACAATGAGTACCCGCTTGGCCATCATCATATCCTTGCCCCACCGCCTGCGATTTGTGCAGAGCGGCAGGCGATCTTAGGCGCGCAACCGTTAATAAGAGCATCATACGCGATCATACGCCCGGCCCCGTTTTCCGCCGGGGAGAGCGGGCAACTTGGTATCTTTGCTTTAAATAAGCTTAACAACCGGTTAACCGCTTAACGAATAAGGCGCTAACGATTTAGGCTGGGCGGACGATGCGCCTCGGAATTGACATAGGCGGCACCAAGATCGAGGCGGCGGCGCTGGGCGACGACGGCGCGATCCGGTTGCGGCGCCGCCTGCCGACCCCGTCTGGCGATTATCCAGGCATCATCGCCACGGTCAAAGCCCTGGTGACGGGTATCGAGGCCGAGGCCGGCCCGGCCGAGAGCATCGGAGTCGGCATCCCCGGCATGCTCTCCCCCGCCACGGGGCTGGTCAAGAACGCCAATTCCACCTGTCTGATCGGCCGGCCCTTCGACCGCGACCTGGCTGCTGCGCTGGGCCGTCCGGTGCGGCTGGCCAATGACGCGAACTGCTTCGCCCTCAGCGAGGCGGTCGACGGCGCCGCCCAGGGCGCCCGGGTGGTGTTCGGCGTCATCCTCGGCACCGGCGTTGGCGGCGGGGTCGTGGTCGACGGCAAGGTGCTGACCGGGCGCAACGCGATCGCCGGCGAATGGGGTCATTCGCCCCTGCCCTGGCCGCAGGACGACGAGCGCCCCGGTCCAGCCTGCTATTGCGGCAAGCATGGCTGCACCGAGACCTTCCTCAACGGCGCGGGCCTCAGCCGCGCCTATGAGGCGCTGACCGGCCGGCAGGAGGAAGCGGCCGCCATCGCCGCTCGCGCCGAGGCGGGCGAAGCGGCGGCGGGAACCGCCCTCGCCCGCTACGTCGATCGGCTGGCACGGGCCCTGGCGGCGGTCATCAATTTGCTCGATCCCGAGATCATCGTGCTCGGCGGCGGCCTTGGGCAGATCGCCGCGCTCTACCGCGATGTGCCGGCGCGCTGGGGCGATTACGTCTTCTCGGACACCGTGGCGACGAAACTGGTGCCGCCGCGTTGGGGCGATTCGAGCGGCGTGCGCGGCGCCGCCTGGCTATGGTCGGAGTCGCCGGCACGATAGCCCGATAGGAGGAGCAATCATGGCGCTCAATCGCGTGCTGAAATTCGATGAGATCCCAGAGCGGCGCATGCCCAACGGCGCGGTGATTCGACCGCTGGTCGACAAGGAGACCTGCGGCGCGCGCATCAAGACCAACACCGTCAGTTTCCCCGCGGGTCACGCGGTCGAATTCCACTGTCACAATTGCAACGAGATGATCGTCGTGCTGGCAGGCGATTGCGCGGTCGAAGTCGAGGGCACCGCGCCGGTCGATCTCAAGCCCTTCGACACGGTCTCGGTCGAAGCGGGCACCTGGCATCGCTTCCTCAGCACCGGCGATACCGGCTTTACCCTGCTGGCGATCTATGACGCCGAGCGCGTCGAGCGCACGCTGCGCGATTCCGGCAAGACCACGATCGATTGAGAGCGCTCGACCATGACCCCATAAGTCGGGATCGACTTTCGATCCCGACTTATGGGTGAATCATGGTCTAATTTCTTGATCGAGAGCGCGATTCACGTTTCGAAAGGAAGCGAAACCGCTTCCTTTCGAAACGATCGTGCTCTAGCAACTCGGCTTCGGCAGCGCCTCGATATCGTCGAGTTTCGCCTTCAGCACGTAATCGCCGTAATCGAGCGTCATGTCCTGCGACACGCCATTATCCAAGAGTCGCATGGTGAGCTGGTAATCCGGTGTCTCGACATCGCTCTTATGGGAATCGGCGGGAAAGAAAGCGAGGCTGACGCGCCAGGAGGGGCGCTGCAGCAGCGGATTGTTGAGCGGCTTCGGCGCTTTCGGATCGGGCTTGAGTTGCGGCCCGATCACCGCGGTGATCTGCCCAGCATTCTCGACCGCTGCGCCATCGAAAACCTTGCGCGCTAAGAACGTATCGCCGGCTTGCGCACGCTCGATCAGCACCAGCGTATGGGCCGTCGGGAAGAGCACGCCGGGCGCGAGAGTGAATTTGGTTTGGTCGGGCTTGTCGAATTGGGCAACGCCGCCCTTGCCCTTGCCGTCGAGATGCGCTTCGCCATGAACGTCGTCCTCGACATTGCCGTTGCGCAGCCGCTTCTCGTTGAATTTGTAGCGCAGCCCGTCCTTCGACTCCCAGGTGAGCAGCGACGAGTTGATCGAGACGGCGCCTTCCTCGGAATAGACCAGGCGCAGACGAAAGCGCTGATCGACGGTCCAGCCGTCGCAGGTCTCGCCCCATTCGTAATACATCGCGCCGGTCGCCGCGGCGACGCCGCTAGCCGTCTTTCTACTGTCGAGGGTGAGGCTGTAGAGCGCGCGATGCGGCGAGATATCAACCGCACCCGCTGGCGATACGATGAGCAGGACGCCGAACGCTGTGAGCCCGATCAGCCGGCGCATTCTGTAAGTCTTTACAACTATTTCTTCCTGAGCCGGCCGAACCTTCGTCACGATCATCATAGGCGGCAGTATGTCATGCTTCGCAGGCGAGCGCGATAGCATGCGCATCCCTTCTTGTATCACTTTCCGGGCAAGCTCTGCCGCCGCCGGCAAATCTTGCCGGGCGTCACGGCGAAAAAGGGGCAAGATTCCGGCCGATTTGAGTGGCACGCCAATTGCTCCGCCGAGCCTGTCTTCTCGGGGGATCGATTGGTTATGTCTGCCGCCGTTTTAAAGCTTCGCAAGAGCGACGACGCTTTCGTATCGCCACGTCCGGTACGCCACCTCAATCTGGTGCCTCCGGCGAATGCGGATCAAGCCACGCTGCTTGCCTGGGCGCATGATGTCAGCGCGGCTGCCCATGGACGAGTCGCGACGCTGGAGCAGCGAATCGCCCATTTGGAGACGCTCATCGGCAGCGACGAACTGACCGGGCTCTTGAACCGCCGCGGCTTTATGGGCGCCTTCGCCCGCGCCAACGCCTCTGCCAAACGCGGTGGGCCTGCCGGTGTCATCGTCGTCTGCGATCTCGACGGCTTCAAGAAAGTGAACGATCTGCTGGGCCATGCCCAAGGTGACGAGAAGCTGCGCCAGGTCAGCGATATTTTTCGCCGCAAGATTCGCAAGATGGACGCCGCCGCGCGTATGGGCGGCGATGAATTCGCGCTCATGCTGGTCGGCGTCTCGATCGCCACCGTGAGACGCAAATGCCAATACCTCGCCCGCGTGATCAACATGATCGGCCTCGGCGCGAGCTTCGGTCTCGCCGTGTTCGACGGCACCGAGAGCGAAGAGACCGTGCTCCATCGTGCCGACATGGCGATGTACGAGGACAAGCGCCGCAACGCTTGGGCGGCGCTCGAAGAGAGCGAAGAGGGCTAGCCCTTCTTCTCCGGCGGCAAAGCCAGCCGGATATGCAGCTCGCGTAGCCGCTCGAGCGGGACTTCCGCCGGCGCCTGCATCAACAAATCCTGCGCCTGCTGATTCATCGGGAAAGCAACGACCTCGCGGATATTCGGCGTATCGGCCAAGAGCATCACGATGCGATCGATACCCGGCGCCGAGCCGCCATGCGGCGGCGCGCCGTATTTGAAGGCGTTGAGCATGCCGCCGAAACGCGCTTCGACATCTTCCTTCTTGTAGCCCGCGATCGCGAAGGCCTTGTACATGATGTCGGGGCGATGATTGCGAATCGCACCCGACGATAGCTCCACGCCGTTGCAGACGATGTCGTATTGGAACGCCTTGATCGTCAGCGGATCCTGCGTCTCGAGCGCTTCCAGCCCGCCTTGCGGCATCGAGAAGGGATTGTGACTGAAGGGGATCTGCTTCGTCTCTTCGTCGAGCTCGTACATCGGGAAATCGGTGATCCAGCAGAACTCGAAAACGCCGCTGCGCGTCAGATTGAGCTCGCTGCCGATCTTCAGCCGCGCCGCCGAGGCAAAGGGCCGGAATGTCTCCGGCACGCCGCAAACGAAGAACACCGCATCGCCGTTCTTGAGACCAAGCGCGTCGCGGAGTGCGATCGTTCGCTCGGCG
>DATMZZ010000311.1:0-12684 GCA_035573175.1 Allostellaceae bacterium | reverse complement strand
CGATCGAGCGAGGTGATCATCAGATTGTCGTGCACCGTCACCTGGGAAGTGATCCAATCCTTCGGCCCGTCGAACGAAATGAATTTAACGAGCTTCGGATTGGCCGGATCGGTGACGTCGAGGATGCTCCAGCCGAGATTGAAGGAATGGCCCATATAGAGATACCAGCGGCCATTGCTCGGATGGTTGAGCGCCATCTTGAATGCGCCATAGCGGCCATCGAGGCCCGAGAAGCCGATCACCTTCATGTTCTCGGCTTGGCCGCCTTTCGGGATCGCATCGGCCTTCGCGGGTCCGGCCGCAAACGCCAGCGCAATCGCGGCCGCCCCGAGCAAGGCATGGCGGAACTTTGTGCTAATGCCCATTCCCTCTTCTCCTCCCCAAAGCCGCGCCGATCGCGCGAATCTATTGCCCACTAAGTTGACAGGTTAGCGCGCGCCATGCAACGTCCGGTGGAGCAAGGGAGAAACCCGCATGGCGACGAAGAAACCGCCCGAGCCGAAAATCATCAACCCCGCCGATATCGATCCGCGTCACGATTGGACGCGGCCGATCCTGGCGCTCGGCCCCAGCGCCGTCGATTTCGAAGAGCGTATCGATTTCCGCCGCCTGCATCGCTATCGCCTCGGCCGCACGCGCCAGGCGCTGGCAAAATCCGGGCTCGGCTCGCTGCTGGTCTTCGACCAGTACAACATCCGCTACATGACCTCGACGGTCATCGGCAATTGGGCGCGTGACAAGTTCACGCGCTACGCGCTCTTGGCCGGCGATAGCGAGCCGCATCTCTGGGATTTCGGCTCGGCGGCGAAACACCATCGCCTCTATGCGCCTTGGCTGCCGCAGCATAATTGCCATGCCGGCATGCTAGGCCTGCGCGGCGCGATCCACCCGAAGATCGGGCTGATGCGCTCGGCGGCCGAGGAGATCAAGTCGATCCTGCAAGAGCACGGCGTCGCCGATCAGCCGGTCGGCGTCGATGTTGTCGAGCCGGCGATGCTGTTTGAATTGCAGGCTGTCGGCCTCACGGTGCGCGATTGCCAGCAGGTCATGCTCGATGCGCGCGAGCTCAAAAGCGCCGACGAGATCTCGCTGCTCAATATGTCGGCGGGGCTCGTCGATGGCTGCTATCAGACCATCGCCGAGCATCTGAAGCCCGGCATCCGCGAGAATGAGGTCGTCGCGCTTGCCAACAAGCGGCTTTACGAGCTCGGCTCCGACGATGTCGAGGCGATCAACGCGATCTCGGGCGAGCGCTGCAATCCGCATCCGCATAACTTCACCGATCGCCTGATTCGCCCCGGCGATCAGGCCTTCTTCGACATCATCCAAAGCTATAACGGCTATCGCACCTGCTATTACCGCACCTTCAATGTCGGCCGCGCGACCGATTCACAGAAGGACGCGTATAAGAAGGCACGCGAATGGATCGATGCGGCGATCGCGCTCGTGAAGCCGGGCGTCTCGACCGACAAAATCGCGGCGTGCTGGCCGAAAGCCGAAGAGATCGGCTTCACCAGCGAGATGGAAGCCTTCGGCCTGCTCTTCGGCCATGGCCTCGGCCTCGGCCTGCATGAGCGGCCGATCATCTCGCGGCTTAACTCCTTCGATGATCCGATGGAGATCAAGGCCGGCATGGTCTTCGCGCTCGAGACCTATTGCCCGGCCTCCGACGGCTATTCCGCGGCGCGCATCGAGGAAGAGGTCGTCTGCACGCCCAACGGCGCGAAGGTGATCACGCTCTATCCTGCGGAAGAGCTGCCGATCGCCAATCCGTATTGATTATTCAACGTCATTGCGAGCGAAGCGAAGCAATCCAGTCGTTGGAACAGACTGGATTGCTTCGTCGCTGCGCTCCTCGCAATGACGATGAAATCTAAACCCGCCTAAACCCCCGCGGCGCGTTGTGCAGCCGCTCGAAGCCGGTCTTGGTGATCAGCACGCATTCGCCGGTTTGCACGCCGGCCTTGCCGTTCTTGCTGATGACGTTGGGCTGTACCACCATCATCATGCCGGCCTTGAAGGTCAGATCGGGCAGCTTGCCGGCGGGCCGGCTTTTCGACCCGATGATCGGTGGCAAGTAACCGCCGCCATAGCCATGCACCAAATCATCGTCGGTGGTAAAGCCGGCTTCCTCGATCACGCTTGAGGCGGCGACCACATCGGCCGGTGTCACGCCTTCGCGCAGGATGCCGGTGACTGCATCGAACGCGGCGTCGGCGGCCTTGTGCAGATCGCGATAGAGCGGCGTCGGCTCGGCATCGACGGTGAAGGTACGCAGCACCTGTCCGGAATAATCCCAAAACGCGGCGCTGATCTCCGTGAAGACCGCGTCGCCTTTCTCGATGCGCCGTGTCGACGGAAATTGCCGCGGCACGTGGCAATTCGGATTGGCCATCGACGTTGCGCCGATGAAGTGGATGACGTTGGTGCCGCCATAGGGGACGTAGGACGCCTCGATGGCCGCGCCCAATTCGCGTTCCGTCACCCCCGGCTTGATCGCGGCCGCCAATGCAGCAAGACCGCGATCCGACATCAGCGCGCCGAGCCGGTACCAGCGGATCTCTTCCTCGGACTTATAGAGCCGGCGCTGCATATAGGCGCCGCCGAGATCGGTGACCTTGCCGAAGCGCTCGACGAGCTGCGCGTAAGGCCGATAGCCCAGCGGGCCGATGAAGCCGACGCGGTCATGTTTCGCGCCTCGCTTTTCAAGCTCGGCAATGGCGCTGGCAATTCCGAAATCGCCTCCCCATTCGATGTCGGTCTCGCTGGCGATTTCGCGAGCGAGCGCGACGTGGTTGTAGTATTGAATGAACATCTTGTCGCGCGCGCCCGCCGAGACGATGCACGCAGCTTCGGTGGTGGTGGGCCAATGCGTGAAATATTGGATCGCATTGCCCGCGCGGTTGGCGCCGTAGAGCAGCAGGTATTCGACACCCGCCGCCGCCATCAGCTCTTGCAGCATGGCGCGGCGGCGCTGCATCTCGGCATCGGAAAAGCGCGGATAGAACGCTTCCATGATCGGCCGCAATTCGGGCGGCAGTTCGGGGAAGTAGAGGGGTTGAAGGGTGTCGGCCATGCGGCTAGAGCTTTCGATAAAGCGGAAAGGGAGAGCGCGACCATGGCATCCGATTTGACAGGGCACAAGATCGGCTGGATCGGCGCCGGCGGCCGCATGGGTTATGCGATGGCCGAGCGGCTGGCGAAAGCAGGTGCCGATGTCGCGGTCTGGAACCGCACCCGCGCGAAGGCTGAGCCGCTCAGCAAAAGCGGCTGCAGCATCGTCGAAAGCCCGGCGGCGCTTGCTGGGCGCGATATCGTGTTCGTCACCGTCGCGGCATCCCACGATCTCGAGGAAGTGACGCTTGGCGCGAATGGCGTGCTCACCGCCAATCAGCAGCCGAAAATCCTGATCGACAGCTCGACGGTCTCGGAAGAATCATCGGCCAAAGTGCGCGCGGCGGCGCAGAAGCGCGGCGTCGAGATGCTCGCGGCGCCGGTCAGCGGCAATGCCAAAGTGGTGAAGGCAGGCAAGCTCAGCTTCGTCGTCTCCGGGCCGCGCGCGGCCTATGACACGGCGCTGCCTTATCTCGATGCGATGGGCAAAGGCGCGAGCTATGTCGGCGAAGGCGAGCTCGCGCGCCTCGTCAAGATTTGCCACAACGTCTTTCTCGGTGTCGTCATCCAATCGCTCACCGAAGTGACGGTGCTGGCCGAGAAAGGCGGCGTGCCGCGCCACGCTTTCCTGGAGTTTCTCAACAACAGCGTGATGGGCTCGGTGTTCTCGCGCTACAAATCGCCGGCGCTGGTCAATCTCGATTTCGCGCCGACCTTCACGCCTGTGCTCCTGAAGAAGGATCTCGATCTCGGCCTCGATGCGGCCGAACGGACCGGCGCGTCAATGCCGGTGACGGCCGTAGCGCGGGAGATGGTGCAAAGCCTCATCGCGCGCGGCCATGTCGATGATGATTTCGCGACCCTGATCCTGCAGCAGGCCGATGCCTCAGGCCTGAAGCTTGTCTCTGAGAACAAGAAGGTCGACGACGGTTTGCACTAAGAAAATTTGGCTCGTCATTGCGAGGAGCGCAGCGACGAAGCAATCCAGTTCTTGAAGCAGACTGGATTGCTTCGCTTCGCTCGCAATGACGAATTGGGAAATAGTGCTGTTACAGCACGACCGCTTCTGCCGGCAGGCCGAGGGCGATGCGGCCCCATTGCGTGCCGTTGACGTCCCAGCTCAGCGCGTAATGCGCGTTCGCCGCATGGGCGTCGCGGAAGGCGCGCTGGATCGGCTGATTGAGATAGACGCCGCCGCCGCCGGTCGCGGCGAAGAGCATGTTGACCGCTTCGGTGCAGAGGGAGGCGGCATAGGCACCATCGCGGCGCCAACGGGCTTTCTGCTCGATGGTTGGCGGCACGCCGGCCTCGGTGAACGCCATCGCCTCGTCGCAACCTTTCAGCATCAGCGCTTCGGCGATATCGGCCAGCGCCGAGGCTTCGCCGATCTTCAATTGCAGATTGGAGAGCTCGGCGAGACGCCGGCCGGAATAGGTGGCTATGCGCGAATGCATCTGCTGCGTGAAATCGCCGATCGCGCCGCGCGCCAGGCCGAGCGACACGCCGCTGACCACGAAAGCAAAAAGGCCGAGCACCGGCAGCCTGTAGAGCGGCGAGGGATTGATCGCGTAGCCGGGTGCTGCGCCGTTGCCGACCAGCGCCGTCAGCGGCAAGGTGCGATGCGCCGGCACGAACACATCTTTCATCTCGATGTCCTTGCTGCCGGTGCCGCGCAATCCCGCTGCATACCAGGTGTCGATGATACGGTAGTCGCCGGCGCCGACGAGGAAGCAGCGCTGCTCGATCGGCTTGTCCTTCGCGTCATGGACGATGCCGCCGACGAAATTCCACTGCGAAGCATCGACGCCGCTGGAGAACGGCCAGCGGCCGCTCAGCACATAGCCATCGCTCACCGCCGTCGCTTTGCCGCTGGGGAAGACCAGCGCCGAGCCGATCAGATGATCGGGTGATTCGCCCCACACTTCGTTCTGCGCCTGCTCCGGCCACATCGCCAGCATCCAGTGATGGCTGGCAAGGTTGGCGACGACCCAGGAGGTCGAGCCGCAGCCTTCGGCGAGGATCGCGCAGAGATCGACCAGGGCGCGGTAAGGCAACTCGCTGCCGCCGACACGCTTCGGCTGCAGCATGCGGAAAAGTCCGCTCTTATGCAGCTCGGCAATGCTTTCATCGGGCACGCGGCGCAGCTCTTCGCATTCGGTCGCGCGGGCGCGGAAGCTCGGCACGAGCGCCCGCGCCCGTGCTTTCAGCATCTCGAAGGAAGGTGGTCCGGCTTCCGCCATCGATCAGCCGCTGGCCAGCCGCTTGGTGAGGAGGCCCGCGAAATGCGTTTTGACCAGTGCCGGCGCAGCGGTGACGTAGCTGTGCACACGCGTCGCCATGACATCGTTCACATCGCGGGGCGTTGCCAGGCCGAAAAGCCAACGGCGCTGGCCGATATAGAATTGTGTCGCGTGCAGCGCCCAGATCTGGTCGTGCTCGAACTCGGTCATGGGAAGCTCGTCCAGGCCGGGCAGGCCGTGATCGTGCCGCAGCTCGCCGGCGATGCGCGGGAAAATATGCTCGCGATTGCGCATGACGTAACGGACGTGGTGCGGCAGCCCGTCCAAGCCGGAGAAAGCGAACAGCCGGACCCACTCATAGGTATGAACCAGCCGCACGTAATCGCGATAAAAGGCGAGCAGCCGCTCTTCGAGGCTAAGGCGTCGCTCGCTGATCCACTCGGTCCAGGCGGGGTTCCAAGATTCGTTGAACCATTTCTCGTAGACGCGCTCGATCAGCACGTCCTTGCTCGGGAAATAGCGATAGATCAGCGATTGCGTGACACCGAGCCGCCGCGCCAACTCGCGCGTCTCGCCGGCCAAGCCGCGCTCGGCGAAAAAGCGGAGGGCATTGTCGAGGATGAGGCGCTCGCGGTCCTGGGGCGCCATACGGTGCCGGGGACGGGGGGTCGCGGCCTTCGTGACTGTGTCGCGGGATCCCGTGTTAGCTTCTTGTTGCTGGCTCTGCCGTTTCACGCGTCGTCCCATTCGCTTACTCTGCACCTTAGAGACGGGGCGCGGCCCGGGCAAGGTGGACCGTTAGGCAAAAATGCCATAGGCTAGGGCCATAAAAAGCAATTTCTCGGGGTCTCATGACCGCGACCGCCGGAAGGCAGGCTTTTCCACACGGATGTGGCGGCAGGCGCACTATATCGCCATCCGATATTTCCTGATTCTCACGCCCAAGAGGTCCGCATGTTCTATTCCTGCCTGCCTGCGTCCGCTTCCCACACCTCGCCATTGCGCGCCCGCGCCAAGGGCGGCCGGCACAGTGCCACGGTCGACATCCACTGCCATGTCATGATGCCCGAAGCCGCGGCGCTAACGAAAGATGTCTTCGATCCGACACGCGAGGCGATGCTGACCTTCTCGAGCGCGATCACGAAAGAGGTCGGGCGCAAGCAGGAGGAGACCATCCGGACGCAGCTCACCTCGGTCGAGCAGCGTATCAAGGACATGGATCGCATGGGGATCGACATCCAGGCGGTCTCGCCCTCGCCGACCTATTACTACTGGGCCGAGCCCGAGCTCGGCCGCGAATGCGCGCGGCTGATCAACAACCGCATCGCCGAGGTCGTCGCCTCGCATCCCGATCGCTTCGTTGGTCTCGGCACCGTACCGCTGCAAGCGCCCGAGCTTGCCGTCGCCGAGCTCGAGCGGCTGGTCAAGGAGCTCGGTCTGCGGGGTGTCGAGATCGGCACCAATATCGGAGGCGTCGAATTATCCGATCCGCGCTTCCGTCCTTTCTTCGCCAAGGTGCAAGAACTCGACGTCATGATCTTCATGCATCCGGCGGGCTTCACCGATGGCCAGCGCCTTGCCGAGCATTATTTCATCAACGTCATCGGCAACCCGCTCGATACCACGGTCGCGATCAGCCATATGATCTTCGGCGGCGTGCTCGAATCCTATCCCAAGCTGAAGATCTGCCTCGCGCATGGCGGTGGTTACGCGGCGGCCTATAGCGGCCGCTACGATCACGCGCATCGCGCGCGCCCCGATTGCCGCCAGGTGATCAAGCGGCCGCCGAGCCACTATCTGAAGAAGCTTTATTTCGACACGATCGTCTTCACCCACCACCAGCTCGATTATCTGACCGGGCTTTACGGGAGCGATCACATCATCCTGGGGACGGATTATCCCTACGACATGGCGCTGCCCGATGCGGTGCGCTTCGTTGAGACGGCGAAGCTGACGCGGGCGGATAAGGATGCGATTCTCGGGGGCAATGCCGCGCGGCTGCTGAAGATCAAATTGCCGAAGCCGGCGGCGCCTGCGAAACGCGCTCAGCCCAAAGCCAAGGCGAAAGCGAAAGCCCAAGCAAAAGCGAAACGCGGGCGCAAGCGCTGACGCTTAGTGGTGCATCACCCGGAAGACGTTGATCGCCGCCGGCCCGACCAGGATGATGAAGGTCGCCGGCAGAATGAAGACGATCATCGGCACCGTCATGGTCGCCGGCAGCTTTGCCGCTTTCTCTTCGGCCTTCAGCATGCGCTCTTCGCGCAGCTCGGTTGAGAGCGCGCGCAGCGATTGCGCCAGCGGCGTGCCATAGCGCTCGGTCTGGATCAGCGTATGAGTAAGGCTGTGCATGCCGGGGATGTCGACGCGCTTGGCGAGGTTGTCGAGCGCGTCCCGGCGTTGCGGCAGGAAGCCGAGTTCGATTGCAGTCAGGCCTAGCTCATCCGCCATCTCCGGCAGGAAGCGGCGGAACTCGCGTGACACGCGGCTCAGCGCGCCGTCGAGGCTAAGGCCGCCTTCGGCGCAAATCACCAGCAAATCGAGCACATCGGGCAGCGCCCGGGTGAAGCGGCGGTTGCGTGCCGCGGTGATCTTTTTCAGCACCATCGGCGGCAGGTAGGTGGCAGAGATCGCGATGCCGCTGCCGGAAAGCATGAGCTGCATCGTCGCCAGGTGGAACATCGCGACGACGATGAAGACGATGCTGGTCAGGATAACGGGCAGCAGCAGGCGGATGCCCATATAGACGACCAGCGCCTCGCGCGAGCGGTAGCCCGCTTTGAGGAGCTTGTCGGCGGTGCTTTGCGCTTCCTCGCCGCGCGTCAGCTTCAGCGCTTCGACGAGCTTTTTCAGCGTCGCCATCGAGAAGGTGAATTTGAAGTTCTGCTTTTTGCCGACGGGTGCCTTGCCGCTGACGCGATCCTTCAGCGTGCCGAGGCGCGTAGCGAGCGGATTGCCGGGCGCGGCGGCGAAATAGCCGACTACCATCGCGCCGAGCATGAGCGCCATCAGCAGGCCCGACATCAGATTGTCGCCGCCCCAGCCCATCATGGTGGAGACGAGGCCGCTCATATCTCGAAGCTCGCGAGTTTGGTCAACACGGCGATGCCGAGGATGAGACAGCCGGCGGCGGCGGCGAGCAGCATGTGGCCGCCATGGGAATAGAAGAGCGTCGAGATATAGGGCCAATTCACCACGCTCAAGAGCGCGAGCATGATGAAGGGCAGCGAGCCGATGATCATCGAGCTCGCGCGCGCTTCCGATGAATAGGCGCGGATCTTCAATTGCATCTGCTTGCGATTGCGCAGGAGCTGCTCGAGATTGTCGAGCGTCTCGGCGAGATTGCCGCCGGTCTCGCGTTGGATCGAGAACGAGATGCACATAAACGTGAATTCGGCGAGGTCGATGCGGCCTGCCGCCTGCCACAGCACTTCGTCGAGCGGCTGGCCGAGCTGGATCTGGTCCGACACTTTGCGGAACTCGTAGCCGACCACGCCTTTCATCTCGCGGCCGACATTGATGATCGTCTCGGTCACCGGCAGGCCGGAGCGCACGCCGCGCACCATCAAGCCGATCGCGTCCGGGAACAGTGCGAGGAATTTTTTGCTGCGCCGCTTGATCATCCAATAGATGTAAAGCCGCGGCAGATACCAGCCGGCAAGGCCGCCGACGCCCCAGGCGAAGACCGTGGGAACGCGCAACAGCATCGCGACGATGACGGTCACGATGCCGACGATCGCAGCGACGGTGCCGAACTTGCCGAGCGACCAGCCGGTGCCGCTGCGCTCGAGCAGGCGGCGCCAATGCTCGGGATTGGGCAGGATGCGGCCGGTGAGGATATCGAGCCGCGTCGCATTCGGATTGAGGCGCAGGGTCGGGATGTCGCGCTTCTTCGGCGCGGCGCCTTTTTTCACCGCGGCAAGCGCGCGCTTGGCGAGACGCTCGCGCATACCGGCGGGCGCGAAAGCGCACCAGCCGGCGACGACCGTCAGCAGCGCGAGGGCGAAGATGAGCAGGAATTGCGCGCCATTCATCAGCCCATCGCCTCCACCAGCGCCTGGTCGAGTCCGTAATACTCGGCGCGGGTGATGAAATGGGGACGCAAGCCCGAGGAGTTGAAGCTGCCCTTCAAACGGCCGTCCGGCAATTCGCCTTCATATTGGTAGGTGAAGAGATCCTGCGTCGTGATGACGTCGCCTTCCATGCCGACGATCTCGGTCACCGAGGTAACGCGGCGAACACCGTCGCGCATACGGCTGATCTGCAGGATCAGATGCACGGCGGCGGCGATCTGCTGGCGCACGGCTTTCGCCGGAAGCTGGATGCCCGCCATGCCGACCAGGTTTTCGAGACGGGTCAGCGCCTCGCGCGGCCGGTTGGCGTGAATGGTCGAGAGCGAGCCGTCATGGCCGGTGTTCATCGCCTGCAACATGTCGAGCGCTTCGGATGACCGAATTTCGCCGAGGATGATGCGGTCGGGACGCATACGCAGCGCGTTCTTCAAGAGGTCGCGCATGCTGATTTCGCCCTTTCCTTCGAGATTGGGCGGCCGGGTTTCGAGCCGGACGACATGCGGCTGCTGCAATTGCAATTCGGCCGCGTCCTCGATGGTGACGATACGCTCGGTGGGGTCGATCATTTGCGACATGGCGTTGAGCAAGGTGGTCTTGCCCGAGCCGGTACCACCGGAGATCAGGATGTTGAGACGCGAGCGCGCCGCGATCTTCAAGACCGACGCCATCGCCGCCGAGATGTTCGACTGGCGCGACATAACGTCGAGGGTGATCGACTTCTTGGAATATTTGCGGATCGAGATCGAGGGACCGTCGATCGCCAGCGGCGGGACGATGATGTTGACGCGGCTGCCGTCCATCAAGCGAGCATCGACCAGCGGCGAGGATTCGTCGATGCGGCGTCCGACTTGCGTGACGATGCGCGTCGCCACGCTCATCACATGCGCATTGTCGCGGAAGATGACGTCGGTCAGCTCGAGCTTGCCCTTGCGCTCGACATAAACGCGCTTCGGGCCGTTGACCATGATATCGGTGATGCCCTCGTCACTGAGCAACGGCTCGATCGGGCCGAGGCCCAGCATGTCGTCGAGCAGCAGCGTGACGAGCTGGCGCTGCTCGGCGTGATTGAGCTGCAGCTTGAGCTCGACGATGATCTCGCTGACGACGTCGGTGAGCTGGCGGGCCAACTCGTCGCGCTCGAGCTTCGCCGCGACTTCGGTGTCGATGCGCTGAATCGCAAGCGGATAGATACGCGGCACCGCATCGGCGACGCTGGCATTGCGGACCGAAAGCGACGGTTGTCCGTTGCCTGCTGCCGGTGTCGGCGATGCCGCGTTCGGTGCGGCGGGCGCGGATTGGGCGGCAGCGGGCATGGCCGGTGGCGCCATCGCGGGCGCCATGGTCGGCGCCGGTTTCAGCGGCGGTGCTTTGGGCGGAGCGGGCGGCGGGGGCGCCATATCGGCGCGCCCGTTCAAGCCGCGCAGCCGATCCTGCAATCCCCCGTCGGTGTCGAGGCCGCGGCGGCCGAACATGTCAGGCGCTCCGTTTGAGCCAGCCGGGCAAGCCGGGGAGCAGCTTCTTCGGCAGCAGCGAGCGCTTCTTCGGCGCTTGGACGCCGCAAATCTGCTCCGCCAGGGCGGCGAATTCCGCGGCGGCCTTGCTGTTCCGCAAAGCGGCCGGCAGCGCCGTGCCCATCGACGATGTCGTCAATGCGGCCTGCGCTTCGAAGGGAATGGCGCCGTCGAGGCTCAGCCCCACCACGCGCTCGAATTCGGTGCGGCCGACCTCGCCGCGATGCGGCGCGCCGACCTGATTGCCGATCACCATATGCTTGGCGGTTGGCGAGAGGACGCGGTTGAACTCGACCAGGCGCAGCGTGTCGCGCGCCGCGGCGAGCGAGAGATCGGTGACGACGCCGATCGTCGTCGCGACGGTGATCGTGCGGCGCACGATCTCTTCGAGATGGCGCGGCAGATCGACGATGATGAAATCGCAATCGGCGCGCAGCACGGTGACGAGCGCGTCAGCCGCGCCCGCCGCGACTTGCGGCAGATCGACCAGCGGCTCTTCCGCGGCCAGGACGCTGAGCTGCGGGCTTTCATGCAGCATGGCAGAGCCGAGCAGCCGCTGATCCATGCGCGCCGGATATTCGAGCGCCTCGCGAAGGCCGGGGCCGGGAACGAGGTCGAGGCTAAGGGCGAGATTGCCGAAATGCAGGTCGAGATCGACCACGGCGACGCTGCGATGATGTAGATGCGCGAGGCACCAGGCGAGGCCCGCGGCGACCGTGGTCGTGCCGACGCCGCCGCGCGCACCCATCAGGGTGATGATTTGCGCCTTGCTGGGCTCGTCGCCGCCGTGGCCGCGCTTATTGCGCTTCAAGGCGCGCTCGAGCATCTGAACGGTGATCGGCTTCGGCAGATAGTCGGTGACGCCAAGCTCGATCAGATCGCGATAGAGATTGAGGTCGTTGCGCTGGCCGATCGCGATGACGCTCATCTCGGGCGGGCAGAACTCCGCCAGCGCATAAAGCGCCTGCACCGGATCTTCGGTATCGTCGACATCGACGATCAGCAGATTGGGTGCCGTCTGCGATTGCAGCTGGTCATGCGCGGCAACGACGCCGCCTTCGACGATGGCGGCATTGCGCCAACGCTGCGCCGCCGAGAAATCGCGGACCACTTGCGCGCTAGCCGGATCGCCGAGGCAGGCGAGCAGCCTCGGCCCGGTCGCGATCGGTGTTAGTTCATCACTGGCCATTACCGCCCCCGCCTGGGCTTCCCATCTGCGCCGCCGCATCGGCTGCTGCCGTCGCGTTGTTGGCGGCGGCGTTGTTTTGCGTCGGGCTGTCGTCCTTGTCTTTGTCCGACTTGCCTTCGCGGTATTTCTGCACGGCACGCATGCCGGGCTCTGCATCCGCCGGGCCGGGTGTGCGCCCGACGGCGAGGTCGCGCTTGTCGACCACTTGCTCATAGAGATTGTTGCGCAACGAGCAGCCGAGGAAGAGCGAGGGCGCGTTCGACGGCGCGTCGCCGGCAAAGATCGGCCAATCGCCGCATTTCGGCGGCTCGGTCACGACTTTTTCGGTCAGCACGATGTTGACGGTGTTCGGCGACAGATTGACATCGACGCCGGCAACCGCATCGAGGCCGGCATGCACCAGGACATCGCGCACGCGCGTGCCGCGGCTCTGGCCGATTGGCGTCGTCTCGCCGCTGACCGTGACCTTGTCCTTAGGGCGTGCGCTCGAGCTTTGGAGGAAGCTCTGCAGCCGTGCCAGCTCGGTGGGCGAAAGCGAGTCCGTCGCCGCCGCGAAATGG
>DATMZZ010000310.1:0-4221 GCA_035573175.1 Allostellaceae bacterium | reverse complement strand
CGTAGAGCAAGCCTTCGATACCGGTGGCAGCGGCAAACGATATCGGAACATTCATCAACCACAGCGCAAGCCAAGCTTCGGCGCCTGTCGCGAGCCAGTCGAGGAGATGCAACACCCCCGCAAAGGCGAGACGCCGGCGATCGGCATGAATGCGCGCGAGTGCGGCGGTGACTGATTCAATCTTGCCGGGCAAGGCATTCGAGAAATGTCGTGCGATCAGCGGCTCGAAACGCTCGAGCAGCCGGTTGCCCCGCCGCAACACCAAGAAGAATGCGGCACAGAGCGCCGCTGCGACCAGCAGCCATACAGCGGCAGGCAGGAGCAGATTCGCCGCCGGTCGTGCAGCAACGAGCAGAACGAAGCCGATCACAGCGTAAGCGAGCTGTGTGAGGAACTCGATCGCGACATCGACGATTACCGAGGCGGCCGCGATGGCCGCCGGCACGTCATGCAAGATCGCCAGACGAATGCCGGCCGCCGGACCGCCGAGCTGCGAGAGCGGCAGCACGTCGGCCGCCGCCGTGCGCACCAGCCGCGCCCAGATGAAGACCCACCAGCGCCGCGGCGGCTCATCCGGCGTCAGCGCATGCCAGGCAATGCCGTTGATAGCGATCAGGCAGAAGTGGAAGCCGCAAACCAGGACGAAGCCGCCCCAGCCGATTGCGAGCAGCGTCGCCAGGATCGCGCCGACGTTGAACCAGGCGACCAGCCCGGTGGCGATGGCCACACCGACCAGCAGCAACAGGACCGCTATTCGCATCGAAGCTTGTCTCTCATCCTTCTGGATAATAAGCGAGGCTGCGACCTTGTGTTCAATTCAGAGGCCGAGCTGTTAACTGCTGTTAACGAACGCTCAACCCTCCCCTGGTATCTCTGGTAGGGATCGCCGATGGTTTCACTGCCCTCGGCGAGGGTGGAGATTCGGGATGCGTAATACCGACCGGCAAGTGCTGATCGTCGATGACTACAACACAATGCGTAGAATCCTGCGCAATCTGTTGGGTCAGATCGGCTTTGCTAATGTCGAGGAAGCGGAAGACGGGGCCGGCGGGCTCAAGAAGATGCGCGAGCGCAACATCGGCCTCGTGATTTCCGATTGGAACATGGCGCCGATGTCCGGGCTCGAGTTCTTGAAGGAAGTACGTAACGACGCGCTCCTGAAAGAGACGCCGTTCATCATGATCACCGCTGAGAACAAGACCGAGAAAGTCGTCGCCGCCAAGGCGGCCGGCGTGAGCAACTATATCGTCAAGCCGTTCAACGCCGACACGCTGAAGAAAAAGATCGAAGCGGTGCTCGGCACCGTCTGATCGATTCACCGCTGGGTGCCCCTAGCGCTGGGTACGTTGGCCGGCGGGAACGAGAAAACACAGCGCGCAAGAAATCATCGCCAGGATCAGCACCACGATATAGACCGTGGTAAGCGATGACGCGATCGCCGTCGAGAGCCGATCGAGCGTGTCGGGTGCCATCGCCGCGCGCTGCGCCGGATCCATCAGCTGATCGATCGCATCGCGACCCTCGGGAATACGCTGCGCCAGCGCCCAGTTGATGACGCCGCCCAACAGCGACGCGCCGAGCGACGAGCCGAATTGGCGCATGAAAAGATTGCCCGAGGTCGCGGCGCCGCGCTGTTGATAGTGCACGGCATTCTGCGCCGCGACCAGGAAGGTCGTGTTGCAGAAGCCGATGCCGAAGCCGATCAAGCCGCCGCTCAAGAATGCCCAAACCGGGCCGCGCTCGGTATCGAGCATCACCAGCATGATGGCGCCGAGGATGAGCAGCACGCCGCCGCAGATCGACATGGTGCGATAGGTGATGCGCACCAGCAGCCGGCCGGCGAAGGCGCCGATCACCGTCCAGCCGAGCGATTGGCTGACCAGAGTAAAACCGGCAACAACGGGGCTTCTGCCCATCACGCCTTGCACATAAGGCGGGATGAAAACGATCACGCCCATCATCACCATGCCGATGGCGAGCGAGCCGAGATTGGTCGTCGAGACAATCGGATTGCGCCACAGCTCCAGCGGCACGATCGGCTCGGGCGCGCGCGCTTCCCAATAAGCGAGGATGGCCAGCGTGACCGCGGCGGTGCCGAGCAGGATCGCGATCGTCTCAGCGGTGAGCGCCGAGAATTGCACCAGCGCCAGGAGCAGCGCGCCGACCCCGATCACCAGCAGCAGCGAGCCGATATAATCGACGCGGTGCTCGCGGAAATGCCGCTCCTCATGGTAGGCGATCCAGAGGATCGCGACCATCACGAGGCCCGGCGGCACATTGATCCAGAAGACCGAGCGCCAGCCGAGGGTCGCGGTGAGCAAGGCGCCGATCAGCGGCCCGGTAAGCGCGGAGATACCCCAGATCGCATTGAGATTGCCCTGCACCTTCACGCGCTCCACCGGCGGATAGAGATCGCCGATGATCGTCAGCGCGAGCGGCTGCAGCCCGCCGCCGCCGACTCCTTGCACGAAGCGGAAGATGACCAGCGGGATCATTCCCCAGGCGGCGCTGCATAACACCGTGCCGACGAGGAAGGCGATCGTCGATCCGATGAAAAGCCATTTGCGGCCCCAGAGATCGGCGAGCCGGCCATAAATCGGGATCGCCACCGCCTGCGCCAGCAGATAGGCGGCGAAGACCCAGCTCACATATTCGAAGCCGCCGAGCGCGCCGACCACCGATGGCGTCGCGGTGGCGACGATCGAGGATTCGACCGAGACCATGAACACGGCGACGCAGCACGCAGCGAGAATCCAGCGGCGCCGCGCGGTCGAGAGAGAGGGCGTATCGGCCGCGACGGGCGGCGTGGCGGATTCAGGCAAGACGTCAACTCATCGCGCACGAATATCGCAGCGACGATAGCGCAAATGCATGCGCGGAGCGATTGACACGGCACGCGGCTTCGGCTTGCCTGCACTGCGCGATGGGAATGACAAAAACCAACCTGCCTGAGCTTGTAACGCGGGCGCGGCTCCTGGTGCCGGTACTGCGCCAGCGCGCCGCCGAAACCGAAAAGCTTCGCCGGCTGCCCGATGCGACGGTGGCCGACCTTCAGGAGACCGAGCTGTTCCGGCTGTTCCAGCCGGCGCGCTATGGCGGCATCGAAGCGCCATTCCGCGCTTTCGTCGATATCGGCGCCGCGCTCGGTCGCGGCTGCGGCTCGACTTCCTGGGTCTTCAACAATCTCATCGTGCATAATTGGATGCTCGGCTATTGGCCGCCCGAGATGCAGGACGAGGTGTGGAAAGCCAATCCGCGGGCGCTGATCGGCTCGTCCTTCGTCTTTCCGGCGGGACATGCGGAAAGAGCGCCGGGCGGTTATCGGCTCTCGGGCAAATGGCCATTCTCGAGCGGCATCGATGCGTCGGAGTGGATGATGCTCACGGCGCCGGTCGCCGGCGGCGACGGCAAGCCGCCCGAGCCGCGCTTCTTCATCGTGCCGAAAAGCGATTATCGCGAGATCGACAATTGGTATGCGATGGGTCTTGCCGGCACCGGCAGCAAGGACGTCACGACCGACAATATCTTCGTGCCCGAACATCGCACGCTGGCCGCCGCGGACGGCAAGGGCGCGCCGCATCCCGGCAGCAAGGTCAATAGCGGCGCGCTCTATAAGCTCGCCTGGTACGCGCTCTTCGGCTTCGTCAATGGCGCGACGGCGCTCGGCATTGCGCAAGGCGCGATCGATGAATTCACCGTCGCGACCCGCGCGCGCGTCGCCACCGCGACCGGCCGCCAGCTCGCCGATCTCGCCACCATGCAATTGCGTGTCGCCGAAGCCGCGACGCAAATCGATGCCGCCGAAACCGTGATGCTCAAGGATTGCGAAGAAGCGATGCGCATCGCCGAAGCCGGTAAGCTCGCCAGCATGGAAGAGAAGACACGCTGGCGGCGCGATGCCGCCTATGCCGTGCGCATGAGTGTCAAGGCGATCGATCTGCTGTTCGCGGGCGCCGGCGGCGCGGCGATCGCCGACAGCCATCCGCTACAGCGCGCACTCCGCGATGCGCATGCCGCGCAAGGCCATATCGGTCTCAACTGGGATGCGAACGGCACGATGTTCGGGCGTGTCGCGCTTGGCCTCGATCCGGAATTCCCGCTGCTGTAATCAACGACAGCTATTCGCGCTCGGCACGGCCATCGCCGGCATATCCTCGCGAATATCGACCGCACGCTCGGCGATATATTGCGTCGGATGCACCGGCGACCAATCGCGCGGAT
>DATMZZ010000309.1:0-9050 GCA_035573175.1 Allostellaceae bacterium | reverse complement strand
GCTGCAGGACATTGACGCGCGGCTCGCCGAGGATGCCAAACCAGCGTCCTTCGGTCTTGTCCTCAACAAGCTGGCGAAGCCGGTCCTCGGGCAAATTGCGCGCCTTGGCAACGCGAGGGACCTGAAACAGCGCCGCCTCCGGCGAAATATCGGGATCAAGCCCGCTGCCCGAGGTCGTGACCAGGCCGATCGGAACCGCTTTGCCCGGATTCTCCTTCTGCAGCGTCGCGATATCGCCTTTGACGCGATCGACCAGCGCCTTGTTGGACGGTCCAAGATTCGACGCGCCCGAGTTAGCAGCATTGTAGGGCGCGGCGATCGTCTTGCTTGCATCCTTGGGGTCAGGCGCAGTCGTCGCGGAAGGGCGGCCATGGAAATATTTATCACTGGTGAAATTCTGGCCGATCAATTCCGAACCGATCACCTTGCCATCGCGCTCGATCAGGCTGCCGTTCGCCTGATGGGGGAAAATCACTTGAGCGATACCGGTGATCGCCAGCGGATAGACGAGCCCGGTGATGAGCGTGAGTGCGACCAGAACGACGATCGCCGGACGGATTTCGCGTAACATGACGCTGGTCTCCTTAAGCCAGATGCAAGGCAGTGACGATGACGTCGATCACCTTGATGCCGATGAATGGAATGATCACGCCGCCGCCGCCGTAGATGCAAAGATTGCGTAAGAGCAGTGGGCCGGCGCCGATCGGCCGGTAGCGCACGCCTTTGAGCGACAGCGGGATAAGCGCAATGATGATGAGCGCGTTGAAGATGATCGCCGAAAGAATCGCACTCCTTGGCGTCGAAAGGCTCATGATGTTGAGCGCCTGGAGCTGCGGATAGAAGGCGACGAACATCGCCGGGATGATGGCGAAATATTTTGCCACGTCGTTGGCGATCGAGAACGTCGTCAGCGCGCCGCGCGTCATCAGCAATTGCTTGCCGATGGCGACGATCTCGATGAGCTTGGTCGGATCGCTGTCGAGATCGACCATGTTGCCGGCCTCGCGCGCCGCCATCGTGCCGGTGTTCATCGCCACGCCGACATCGGCTTGCGCCAGCGCCGGCGCGTCATTGGTGCCGTCGCCGCACATCGCGACCAGCTTGCCCTGCCCCTGCTCATTGCGAATGAGCTTCAGCTTGTCCTCGGGCGTCGCTTGCGACAGGAAATCGTCGACACCCGATTCCGCTGCGATCGCGGCGGCGGTCAACGGATTGTCGCCGGTGATCATCACCGTGCGGATGCCCATCTGGCGCAGCTCGGCGAAGCGCTCGCGGATGCCGCCCTTGATGATGTCCTTGAGATGGATGACGCCGAGGATGCGGCCATCCTTGGCGACGGCGAGCGGCGTGCCGCCGGCGCGCGAGATGCGCTCGACGATCGGTGCGAGATCGGCCGGGGGATTCGCTTTCTTGCCGGCATAGGTCAGCACCGCATCGACCGCGCCCTTGCGGATTTGATGGCCGTCGAAATCGACGCCGGACATGCGCGTCTGCGCCGAGAAGGGAATGAAATGCGCGCCGAGCGGCGCCATCTCGCGGCCCCTGAGCCCGTATTTCTCCTTCGCCAGCACCACGATCGAGCGGCCTTCCGGCGTCTCATCGCTGAGCGAGGAAAGCTGCGCCGCGTCGGCAAGCTCTCGGCTGTCGACGCCGGCGAGCGGTAGGAACTCCGTCGCCTGGCGATTGCCGAGGGTGATGGTGCCAGTCTTGTCGAGCAGCAGCGTGTCGACGTCGCCCGCCGCTTCGACCGCGCGGCCCGACATCGCCAGCACATTGAAGCGCACGAGCCGGTCCATCCCAGCAATGCCGATCGCCGACAAAAGCGCACCGATCGTCGTCGGGATCAAGGTCACGAAGAGCGCGATCAGCACGACGACAGAGACCGCGCCGCCGGCATAGCTCGCAAAGCTCGGGATCGTCACCGTGGCGAAGACGAAGATCAGCGTCATGCCGGCGAGCAAAATATTCAGCGCGATCTCGTTCGGCGTCTTCTGCCGCACCGCGCCCTCGACAAGGCCGATCATGCGGTCGAGAAAAGTCGAGCCTTGCGCCGCAGTGATGCGCACTTTGAGCCAATCGGAAGTGACTCGTGTGCCACCCGTCACCGCCGAGCGATCGCCGCCGCTTTCGCGGATCACCGGCGCGCTCTCGCCGGTGATCGCGGACTCGTCGACCGAGGCAACGCCTTCGATCACCTCGCCGTCGCTCGGGATCACATCGCTGGTCTCGACCAAGACGATATCGCCCTTCTTGAGGCTCGCCGCCGCGACTTGACTGAAATTCGCGGCGCCATCGTTCGGCAACAGCTTCGCCATCGTCTCGGTGCGCATGCGGCGCAGCGTATCGGCCTGCGCCTTGCCGCGGCCTTCGGCGACCGCTTCGGCGAAATTCGCGAAGAGGACGGTGAACCACAGCCACAGCGTGATCTGGCCGGAGAACAGCGCATTGGTGCCGATCACCGTGCCGCTGCCGAAGAAAAGATCGCGCAGGAAGAAGATCGTCGTCAGCACCGAGACGATCTCGACACAGAACATCACCGGGTTCCGCGCCAAGCTACGCGGGTCGAGCTTGACGAAACTCGCCTTGATCGCCGGCACGATCAGCTTGCTCTCGAAGAGCGAGAGCGGCTGCATCTGACGCTTATAGAGGCCGGTATGGAGCGAGGGAGAGGTGAGACTCATGCTTGTTGTCCCAAGATTCGCAAAGCTTCAGGGTGACGAGGTCGCGTAGAGCGTGCCGTGAGTCATCGCGACCTGCTCGACGATCGGGCCGAGCGAGATAGCGGGGAAATAAGTGAGGCCGCCGACGATGAGGATCACGCCGACAAGCAAGCCGACGAAGAGCGGGCCGGTCGTCGGGAAGGTGCCGGCCGACGGCGCGACGAGCTTCTTCTGCGCCAGCGAGCCGGCGACCGCGAGCACCGGCACGACGAAGACGAAGCGGCCGATCAGCATCGCGAAGCCGATCGTCACGTTATAGAAGAGCGTGTTCGCGGTGAGGCCGGCAAAGGCGCTGCCGTTATTCGCCGTTCCCGAGGTGAAGGCGTAGAGAATCTCGCTGAAGCCATGCGGTCCGGCATTGAGCGGACCTGCGAGACCGACGGGCAACACCGTCGCGAGCGCGGTCCAGCCCAGCATCGAGAGCGGCAGGCTGAGGAGCGCCAAGATCGACATCTTGACCTCCTTCGCTTCGAGCTTCTTGCCGAGATATTCCGGCGTGCGTCCGACCATCAGCCCCGCGACGAACATCGCGACGATGGCGAAGGCGATCATGCCGTAGAGGCCCGAGCCGACGCCGCCGAAAATGATCTCGCCGAGTTGCATATTGATCATCGGCACCGCGCCGCCGAGCGGCGTCAGGCTGTCATGCATCGTGTTGACCGCACCACACGACGCGTCGGTGGTGACGGTCACGAAGAGCGCGCTATCGGCGATACCGAAGCGCACCTCCTTGCCCTCCATATTGCCGCCGGCCTGAGTCGCGCTCGCGCTCTGATCGACATGGAATGGCGCGAAAGCGGGATTGCCTTGCGCCTCGGCCCAATAGGCCGCGGTCACGCCGATCAGGAACAGCACACCCATCGCGGCAAAGAGCGCCCAGCCTTGGCGTTCGTCCTTGACCATGCGGCCGAGGACGTTGGTCAAGCCCGCGCCGAGCGAGAAGATCAGCACCATCTCGACGAAATTGGTCAGCGCGTTCGGATTCTCGAAAGGATGCGCCGAATTGGCGTTGAAAAAGCCGCCGCCATTGGTGCCGAGCATCTTGATCACCTCTTGCGAGGCAACCGGGCCGATGGCGATGGTCTGCTTGGCGCCGTCGAGCGTCGTTGCATCGACATAAGCGCCGAGCGTCTGCGGCATGCCCTCGAAGATGAAGAACAGCGCGACGACGATCGAGATCGGCAACAGCACATAAAGTGTGCAGCGCGTGAGATCGACCCAGAAATTGCCGATCGCCTTGACCTCGCGCCGCGCGAAGCCGCGGATCACCGCGATCGCCATGGCGATGCCGGTCGCGGCCGAGACGAAGTTGTGCACGGTGAGCCCCGCCATCTGGGCGAGGTCGCTCATCGTCGTCTCGGGCACGTAGGATTGCCAATTGGTGTTGGTGACGAAGCTCAGCGCCGTGTTGAAGGCGAGGCTCTGCTCGACGGCGCTCTGGCCTTGCGAATTGAAGGGCAGCACCGCTTGCAGGCGCTGCAATGCGTAGAGCAGGACAAAGCCGGCGATGCTGAAGAGCAGCATGGCGACGGCATAGATCAACCAGCTCTGCTCTTTCGTCTCGTCGACGCCGCAGCACCAATAGACCGCGCGCTCGACCGGGCGCAGCACCGGATGGAGGAAAGTTCGCTCGCCGTTGAAGACGCGCGTCATATAGAAGCCGAGCGGCTTTGTGATGGCGATGATCACGACGCAGAAGATCGCGATCTGCAGCCAGCCATTGAATGTCATGGAAAGGACCCCGCAAAGCCCGCGTTATCGAGCGGTAACATTGAGATCGTCATTGCGAGCGAAGCGAAGCAATCCAGAAGCTTCGTCTCCCTGGATCGCCACGGCCGCTTCGCGGCCTCGCGATGACGATGCGTGGGTAATTTCATCTCTATGCGTCCGTCAGAAGCGCTCGGGCTTGATCAGCGCGTAGATGAGGTAGACCGTGATGACGAGGCTCGCGATCGAGCCGAGGGTGTAATCGAAGATCATGGCCAGCCTCTCAGAAAAATCCCCTCACATGCGCTCGCAGCCATAGGCGTAGGCGATTGTCAGCAGCAGCCCGACAATGCCGGCCGCGAGAAAAATCGTATCGAGCATGAAGTGTTCTCCTGGATCCGCATCGCCGAGGCTGCGGTTTGATGCAGATCAAATTCTGCGCAAGCAAAGAATTGAGCCGCACCGCGTATAAATTCGAGATCGAAGCGAAGCCGTGGCTATATAGGCGGCATATATGGAAGCGGCTGCCATAGCGCGCAGGCGTCGCTCAGCCCTGCAAAAACTTCACCGCTGTCATGATCAGCAGGATCACGCCGACGAAGCCGGCGATGGTGACAGCCAACTCGCGCAGCGTGTCGTGCAACGAGAACGAATCCGATGTCTCGCCACGCGACAGCTCATGTTGCTGATCAGGCCGGGAGGGCTGCGACCAGCGGTAATCCTGATCTTCGCTTCGGAAAGCCATCGCCGCAGCCTCCCCTGGATCGCGCGATGCATTGCGCATGGTCCAGAGAAGGCCTTTTTGACGTTAAGGATCGAGAGCGATCGTAAGCCGTAAAAATAGTTTTTTTATAGTCCGCGCGAATGCTTAGCCGCGGCAAACCAATCGGCATATATGCGATTTATATTTTTCGCGCCGCCGACCCCTATCGAATTTTTATGCGCCGCGAAGGAACGTCCGCTTCGGCTAGCGAAGCCGTCGTGACTTCCAACATAGGCTGAGGCGCGCGCCGCAAGACGCGCCATTTCATTCTCGAAGAATCCATGAGCACCATCACCACACAGCCTCGGGCTGATACCGTTACCGCCGCGCCTCAGACGCGAAGCGGCACCGCGATGCATCGTCTGATGATCGGCGCGCTCGGAATCGTTTATGGCGATATCGGCACCTCGCCGCTCTACAGCGTGAAGCAATGCTTCAACGCGCTCGGCGGCGCGACGCCGGTGGCGATCTACGGCGTGCTGTCGCTCATCACCTGGGCGCTGATGGTGGTGGTGACCTTGAAATATGTCTGCGTGATCATGCGCGCCGACAATCGCGGCGAAGGCGGCATCTTGGCGCTGACCGCGCTGGCGCTGCGCAGCGCCGCTTCCGGCACGCGCATGCATTGGTGGATACTCGCCGCCGGCCTGCTCGGCGCGGCGCTCTTTTATGGCGACGGCGTCATCACGCCGGCGATCTCGGTCCTCTCCGCCATCGAGGGGCTGAATGTCGCGACGCCGCTCTTCGATCCTTACGTCATCCCGTTCACGCTCGCGATCCTGCTCGGCCTCTTCCTCGTGCAGTCGCACGGCACGGCGCGCGTCGGCGGCTGGTTCGGACCGATCATGATCGTCTGGTTCGTCACCATCGGCCTCCTCGGCGCGGCCAAGATCGTGCAGCGGCCGGACATCCTGCTCGCGCTCAATCCCTATTACGGCGCGCGGCTCCTCGCGCTCGAGCCCGGAAAGGGCGCGGCGCTCCTCGGCGCGGTAGTGCTGGCGGTCACCGGCGTCGAAGCGCTCTATGCCGATATGGGGCATTTCGGCAAACGCTCGATCCGCTATGCTTGGCTCGGCTTCGTCTTCCCGGCGCTGCTCTTGAATTATTTCGGCCAAGGCGCGCTGCTGCTGCACAATCCCGAGCTGCGCGACAATCCCTTTTATCACCTCGTGCCCGATTGGGGGCTGCTGCCGATGGTGGTGCTCGCCTCGGCCGCGACGGTGATCGCCTCGCAAGCGGTGATCTCGGGCGCCTTCTCGATGACGCGCCAGGCGGTACTCCTTGGTTACATGCCGCGTTTCGAAGTGCGGCACACCTCGGAGCATGAGATCGGCCAGATCTACGTGCCGAAGATCAACCTCTTCCTGCTCGTCGCCGTCGCCGCTTTGGTGATCGGCTTCCGCACCTCGGACAATCTCGGCACCGCTTACGGCATCGCCGTCACCGGCACGATGTCGCTGACGACCTTGCTGGCGCTGATCCATGCCGTCGGCATCGCCGGCTGGAACCGCCTCGCCGCCGCGCTGGTCTTCGGTCTTTTCCTCTGCGTCGATCTCGCTTTCTTCGGCGCCAATCTGCTGAAGATCGAGGAAGGCGGCTGGTTTCCGCTCGCCGTCGCGAGCTTGATCTTCATCACCATGATCACCTGGCTGCGCGGCCGCGAGGCGCTGCTCTCGAAGCGCTGGAGCGAGGCGCTGCCGCTCGAGACCTTCCTCACCACGCTGAAGCCCGACCGGCCGCTGCGCGTCCCCGGCACCGCGGTCTTCATGGTGCCGAACGATCGCATCGTGCCGGCCGCGCTCTTGCACAACATCAAGCACAACAAGGTGCTGCATGAGCGCGTCGTGCTGATGAAGATCGAGACCCAGGACATACCGTATGTCCCCGACGATCGGCGCATCGCGGTGAAGCATCTCGATCACAATTTCCACACGGTGACCGTGCGCTACGGCTTCATGGACGAGCCCAACGTGCCGCGCGCCATGGCTCAGCTTCGGCTGATGAATTTCCGCTTCAACCTGCTCGAGACGTCGTTCTTCGTCGGCCGCGAGAAAGTCGTCGCCGCCGGCGGCACGCGCGGCATCTGGAGCTGGCGCAAGCGGCTTTTCATCTTCCTGCAGCGCACGATGCTGAGCGCGACGGAATATTTCCGCATCCCGAGCAATCGCGTCGTCGAGCTCGGCGGCCAGATCGATATCTGATCCGCGACATCCGACCAGCGACTCGGGGCGCGGCAGCATTGCGCGCCAAAAACGGCAATGCCGCGGCAAAGCGGAACGGCGCGCCCGCAATCATCTTATCGATGCCTTACTCCAGCCGAACAAATCCGTAGCTTGGCTACGGGTTGGTTTTTTGGAGTGAGAGTTATGGATGCTTGCGCCTTCGTTCCGTCTGCCGCGATCGCGACCGCCACCGGCGTCACCGCGAGCGATACCGCGGCGGGCGATTTTGCGATGGATGTCGCCGCTCTCCGGCCGTTCCTCTTGAGGCGCGCGATCCATCTGACGAATAGGCGCGAACTGGCGGAGGATCTGGTGCAGACCGCCCTCACCCGTGCGCTCCAAGCCCGCACGCTGTTCACGCCAGGGACGAATCTGAAGGGCTGGGTGGCGACGATCCTTCAGCACGAACTTTATTCCCACCATCGCCGTTCCTGGCGCTCGGCATCATGGTCGGACGAAATCGCCGCATCCCTGTCATCGCCGCTCGGCGAGCAGGAATCCTCGCTCGATCTCCAGCAGATCGCCTGCGCCTTGAATGAATTGCCCGACAGCCAGCGCGAAGCGCTCGTCGCGGTTGGCGTGCTCGGCTTTGCCTATGAGGAAGTGGCAGAACTTCTCGGCTGCAGCACCGGCACGATTAAGAGCCGTGTGTCGCGCGCCCGCATCGCGCTGATGAAGGCCGTGCGGCCGCGCGCCGGCGCGCGCCGGCGCCTGATCCCGGCGTCGCCGCAAGCTTTCGCCGGCTGGCTCGCCGATCTCGAAGCGATCCGTATCGCCGCCCGCGCGAGGTTGGCGGGCGAAGCGCCGGTCGATGCGAAACTGCCGCCGCTGCGCAAGATCGCGCTGAAGAGCGCCGCAGCGGCGGCCAGCTTGCGCGTGCATACGGGCGGCGGGCAGCGCGTCCAGCAATCCTCCTTCACGGCTGCGGCAGCCGCGGCGGCGTAAGCCGCCGCATCGCCCTGGGCAACGGCGCTATAATTCCCGCTGTTCTTCGGAGAGCAGCGGGAGCCAATCATGCGCACAGTCAGCCTGCCGGATGGCGGCACGATGCCGGTCCTGGGTCTCGGCACCTGGATGATGGGCGAGCGTAAGCGGGAGGCCGCGGCCGAGCTTGCCGCGCTGAAACTCGGCATCGAGCTGGGCCTCACCTTCATCGACACCGCCGAGATGTACGGCAATGGCGGCGCCGAAACGATCGTCGGCGAAGCGATTGCCGGCCGCCGCGATCAGATCTTCCTCGTTAGCAAGGTGCTGCCGCATAACGCCAGCCGCAGCGGCACGGTCAAAGCCTGCGAAGCGAGCCTCAAGCGCCTCGGCACCGACCGGCTCGACCTTTATCTCCTGCATTGGGCCGGCAACCACCCGCTCGACGACACGATCGAGGCGTTCGAGCAGCTGAAGCGCGCCGGCAAGATCCTGCGCTGGGGCGTGAGCAATTTCGATCTCTCCGAGATGGAGCCGCTCGACGGTACCGCGGTTGCCAGCAATCAGGTGCTCTACAACCTCACCCGCCGCGGCATCGAATTCGATCTCCTGCCCTGGTGCCGCGCGCGCAGCATCCCGATCATGGCCTATTCGCCGATCGAGCAGGGCCGGCTCCTGCGCCATCCCGGGCTGAAGGAGGTCGCGGACCGCCAC
>DATMZZ010000308.1:0-9628 GCA_035573175.1 Allostellaceae bacterium | reverse complement strand
GGGCACGCCGCCGCCGCTCGATGAAGCGAGCGAGCGCGAGATAAATGCCGCCATGACGCGCGTCCAAATCCGCGCCGGCAGCGCGCGTGCGCAGCTCGCGACGCAGGTCCAAGAGCTCAATCGCGGCATCGCCGCGGAAGTCATCAGCCCCGCGCTCGACGCGCTCGCACGTGACTTTGCTGCTTACCCCGGCCTCAGCCGCTGGCTCACCGCGATGCGCGTCGACATCACCGAGACGCCGGAGCGTTTCCAGCTCCAGCCCGGCAGCGCCCCCGAAGGCGAATTCCCGGAGCGGCGCTACATCGTCAATCTGTTGGTCGATCACGGCGAAGAGACCCATGCGCCGGTGATCGTCGAGGCCAATCCGACCTACGAGCATCTCTTCGGCTGGATCGAATATCGCCAGAGCCAGGGCTCGCTTCATACCGATTTCCTGCAAATCCGCGCCGGCGCGCTGCACCGCGCCAATGGCGGCGTGCTGGTGCTGCGCGCCGAGGCGATCGCCGCCAATCCGGCAAGCTGGGCTTTCCTCAAAGGCGCGCTGCGCGATTGCGTGATCCGCATCGAAGAGCTCGGCCGGGCGCAAAGCCCGCCCATCGCCGGCGCGCCGCAGCCGGGGCCGATACCTCTTGATGTAAAGGTGGTCCTTGTTGGTACGCCCTATTGGTACGCGACCTTCTTCCAGGGCGATTCCGATTTCCGCACCTATTTCAAGATCAACGCGGATATCGACGGCGATACGCCGGCCGATGCGCGCAATCTCGGTCTTTACGCGGGTCTTATCAGCCAGGCCGTCGCGCGGCAGAGGCTGGACGGTGCGAGCAACGACGCGATCGCGCTGCTGCTCGGCGTCGCATCGCGCTGGGCGGAACGGCGCGACCGGCTCACCGCGAAGGTCGAGCTGATGGAGGATCTCGTCGCCGAAGCGGCGACCCTGGCACGGCGCGAAGGCAAGCGCATGCTCGACGCCGCGATCGTCGCCACCGCGCATCACGCGCGCGGCCGGCGCAATGCGCGCATCGAAGAAAGCATGCTGAAGCATGTCGTCGAGGGCATGATGCTGATCGACACGGATGGCGGCGCGATCGGCCAGATCAACGCGCTCACCGTCAATTCGGTCGGCGATCATGCTTTCGGCACGCCGGTGCGCGTCACGGCGCGCTCCTATGCCGGGCGCACCGGCATCATCAATATCGAGCGCTTCATCGGCATGGGCGGGCCAATCCAGCAAAAGGGCGCGATGGTGCTGGAGGGCTTCCTCGCCGGCAAATTCGCGCAAGTCCGGCCGCTGTCCTACACCTGCTCGATCACCTTCGAGCAGGTTTATGGTGGGGTCGAAGGCGATAGCGCCTCGATGGCCGAGCTGGTCGCCGTGCTCTCCGATCTCGCGCAGCTGCCGATTCGCCAGGACCTCGCGATCACCGGTTCGGTCAATCAGGAAGGCATGTCGCAGCCGATCGGCGGCGCACATTGGAAAATAGAAGGCTTCTTCCGCGTCTGCGCCGCCAAGCCCGGCGGCCTCACCGGCACGCAAGGCGTGATCGTGCCCGAATCCAATCGCGTCAGCCTTGTGCTGCATGATGAGGTGGCGGAGGCGATCGCCGCGGGCCGCTTCCATCTTTGGTCGGTCGGAACGGTCGAGGATGCGGCCGCGTTGTTAATGGGAAGGCCGGCCGGTGAGCCCGACGCCGCGGGCAATTACCCTGCTGATACGATCTTCGGCCGGGTCGTGGCGCGGCTCGACGCTTTCGACCGTGTCCTTATGGAACGCATGCGGGGCTCCCGCGATGAAGGACCTTGAACAGTTCGACATAGAACAGGAGTGGGCTTCCTACACGCCCGAGCAGCATTCGATCTGGCGCAAGCTGTTCCACCGCCAGGAAGCAATCCTCGCGCGCCGCGCCTGCCAGCCTTTCCTCGATGGTCTCAAAGCGCTCGGCGTCGAAGCCGAAGGCATTCCCGATTTCCGCCGTCTGAATGAGGCGCTGGAGCGCGCAACGCGCTGGCGCATCGTCGCCGTGCCCGGCCTCGTGCCCGACGATGTGTTCTTCGAACATCTCGCCAATCGCCGCTTTCCCTCGACCTGCTTCATCCGCCGCGCGGATCAGCTCGATTATCTGCAAGAGCCCGACATCTTCCACGACATTTTCGGCCACGTGCCGATGCTCGTGAATCCGATCTTCGCCGATTACATGGAGGCCTACGGCAAGGGCGGGCTCAAAGCGCTGCGCCTCCACAATCTCGAGCATCTCGCGCGGCTCTATTGGTATACGGTGGAGTTCGGTCTCATCGCGACGCCGGAGGGTATCCGAATCTACGGCTCGGGGATCGTGTCCTCGAAGGGCGAATCGATCTATTGTCTCGAAGACCCGAAGCCCAACCGCATCGCCTTCGATCTGCTGCGCGTCATGCGGACGCGCTACCGCATCGACGATTACCAGGAAAGCTATTTCGTCATCGACAGCTTCGAGCAGCTCTTCGAGGCGACGCAGCCCGATTTCACGCCCTACTACGCCGAGTTGGCGAGGTTGAGCGATCTCGATCCGGGCGCCGTTCTGACGAGCGATCGCTTCCTGGAAGGAAATCCGGCATGAGCGACGACGCGCTGAACAACGACATCGAAAATCCAATGGCGACGGACGGATTCGAATTCGTCGAATTCGGCTCGCCCGATCCGCAAGCGCTCGCGCGGCATTTCGAGGCCATGGGCTTCGCCGCGATCGCCAAGCATCGCGCCAAGGACGTGATGCTTTACCGCCAGGGTGACATCAATTTCCTGCTCAATGCCGAGCCCGGCGGCTTCGCCGAGGCGTTCGCCGGCGTGCATGGTCCGTCTGTCTGTGCCTTTGCTTTCCGGGTGCAAGATGCCGCGAAGGCGCAGGCGCGCGCCATCGGTCTCGGCGCGCGGCCGGTGACGGGCAAGATCGGACCGATGGAGCTCAACATCCCGGCGATCGAAGGCATCGGCGGCGCGCTGCTCTATCTCGTCGATCGCTATGGCGAGCGCAGCATCTACGATGTCGATTTCGTGCCGCTGCCCGGCGTCGATCAGCATCCGAAAGGCAATGGCCTCGCCTATATCGATCATCTGACGCACAACGTGCATCAGGGGCGCATGGATCACTGGGCCGGCTTCTACGAGCGGCTCTTCAATTTCCGCGAGATCCGCTATTTCGATATCGAAGGACAGATGACCGGGCTGCGCTCGCGCGCGATGACCAGCCCCTGCGGCAAGATCCGCATCCCGATCAATGAAAGCGCCGACGACAAATCCCAGATCGCCGAATATCTCGTCGCTTATCATGGCGAGGGCGTGCAGCACATCGCCCTCGCCAGCGAGGATATCTATTCAGCCGTCGAATCGCTGCAGCAGCACGGCATCAAATTCATGTCCGTGCCCGATACCTATTACGAGCAGATCGGCACGCGCTTGCCGGGTCATGGCGAAGACCTGCCGCGGCTCCAGCGCGATCGCATCCTGATCGACGGCGACCGCTCCGGCCTGCTGCTGCAGATCTTCACCGAGACGATGGTCGGACCGATCTTCTTCGAGCTGATCCAGCGCAAGGGCAATGACGGCTTCGGCGAGGGCAATTTCCGCGCTCTCTTCGAATCGATCGAGCTCGATCAGATCCGTCGCGGCGTGTTGAAGGCGAAGGCGCCGGCGTAAGGGCTGGATTGCTTGTCGCGCTACGCCCTCCTTGTAACGACGTTAAAACATCGTCATTGCGAGCGAAGCGAAGCAATCCAGTGTGTTCCGCCGACTGGATTGCTTCGTCGCGCGATGCGCTCCTCGCAATGACGGCTTTAAGCTGACGCTCCCGTGAGTTCCCGCAGCAAGGCGCGGCCTTCGTCGGTCGTGTCGAGCAGCCGCAAGCGCCGGCGGGCGATGCGCCAGCCCTCTTCGGTCCGTACCAGATCCCAGCGACTGACCGTCATGCGATGGATGCGGAAGCCTTTTGAGGTGCCGTGCGATGAAATCTCGACCGGCTCGCCATGCGGGTTGGGTGTGACGATCTGCAGATAGGACGTCACCGTCGCCTTATCGCCGTTGAGCTCGATATGCGGCAGACCCGAGAAATGCGCGATGCCTTGGCGCATCGCCTCGCGGAAGCCGGGCGCCGCGAGGCCTGAGCCCATCGACGCTTTGCCTTTGGCGCCGCTCGACCCTGCGCCGCGATCGAACTCGCCATCCTCGGTCCAAAGGGATGCCGCGAATTGGCTGGCGCCGCTGTCGGTGCCGGGCGGATGCGCCGCGATGAGGTTGAGGATTTCGAGCCGGTCTTCGACCTCTTGCAGCCGCTCTTCGATGCTCCTCTTCGTTTTCGCCATCACTTACCTTCCTCCCAACCACGATCGAAATAAGCCCCGTTGCCGGCGCAGGCCGGCATCCATTCCTCAACAGCACGATGTTGAAGAATGGGCCCCGGCCTTCGCCGGGGCGACGCAGAAGCTTTTTTGGTTTTTTATGACTGCGTCGCCTTGTAACGTTGTTCGAGTTGCATGTAGTCGGTGAGGCCGACAAGCCGTGTGACCTCGTCGAAAGCGGCGAGCGGTGGCGCTTTCGCCATGTCGTCGGCCTTCAGCGCTTTGAAGGTCTGCTGCAGCGCCGCGACCATCGCATGGATGGCGATGTTGTAGGTGACGATGTCGAAGCCCATGGCTTTGAGCTCGGCGCGCGACTTGACCGGCGTCTTCGGCATCATGTTGGCGAGTTTCGGATGCTTGAAGCGCTTGCCGAATTCCCTGAGTTCGGCTTCGGTCTCGAGCGCTTCGGCGAAGATGATGTCCGCGCCTTCGGCGACGAAAGCCTCGCAGCGCGCCATCGCCTCATCGAAATTCGTCGCACCGCGCGCATCGGTGCGGGAGAGAATCAGCATGTCGCTGCCGATCTCGTTGCGCGCCTCGACGGCCGCACGGATCTTGAGCCGCGCTTCCTCGCGTGGGATGACTTCGCGCTTGCCGCCGTAATGGCCGCATTTCTTCGGCCACATCTGATCCTCGATCAGGATCACCGCCGCGCCGGCGCGGGCGAATTCCTTCACCGTGCGGCGGACATTCATCGCATTGCCGTAGCCGGTGTCGCCGTCGGCGATGATCGGAAAGCCGGGATTGGCCGAGCAGGTGTTGTGGACGGCGGTCACGACCTCGGTGAAGTCGATCAGCCCGGCATCGGGCATGCCGAAGCCGATCGCGGCGATGCCGAAGCCGCCCAAAAGCGCCAGTGGGAAACCGGCCTCGTGGCAGAGCCTCGCCGTCAGCGGATCGCTGACCACCGGACAAACAAGGATTTCGGGGCCGCCGAGCAGCGAGCGGAGTTTCTGAGCGCCGTTTTGAGCCATCGCTTTTCTCTCTAACTGATCGAAGCGCGTCAGTGTGGCTTAGCCCAGCGTGACCGGAAAGGGCCGGCGGCATTTACGACCCAGCAAAAAGGGATGGGGGAAAAGGGATTGCGTCATCCCGCCGTGTCCGCGATAGTCGCGCCGGCCCATCCTGCCGGCTCTATATTTCAGGGTGATGCCCAACCACGTGAGAAGAGGCAAAATATCGTGATTTTTCTGGCGGTTGATATCGGGGGGACGTTTACCGACCTGATTGCTTTCGATGATCGCAGCGGACGCTTTTATCAAGCCAAGAGTCTGACCACGCCGCGCAACCATGTCGACGGCATTATCGATTGCATCAAGAAGAGCGATATCGATCCCAAGACGATCGACAACCTCATTCACGGCTCGACCACGGCGATCAACACGCTCATCGAACGCAAAGGCGCCAAGGTCGGCCTGATCGTCACGCGCGGCACGCGCGACGTCTATGCGATCGGCCGCGGCAACCGTCCGGAAGCCTATAACCTCTTCTTCCATCGCCCGAAGCCGTTGGTGCCGCGCCATCTGACGCTCGAGGCAAGCGAGCGTCTCTATGCCTCCGGCGAGAAGCGCGAATCGCTCGATCACGCCACCGTGCGCGCGGCCTGCGAGGCCTTCGCCAAGGAAGGCGTCGAGGCGGTCGCGGTCTGCTTCCTCCATTCCTACGCCAATCCCACGCATGAGCAGCAGGCCGGCCAGATCGTGCAGCAGGTGCTGCCCAAGGCCTATGTCTCGATGAGCCACGAGATCATGCGCGAATACCGCGAGTATGAGCGCATCTCGACCACGGTGGTGAACGCCTATATCGGTCCGGTCGTCGGCGGCTATGTCCGCAACCTGCAGTCGCGTCTCGAAGGCATCGGCTTCAAGGGCGAGCTCGCCATCATGCAGTCGAATGGCGGCGTCATGGGCCCCGCGACGGCGATCAAGCGCCCGGTGACGATGATGGAATCCGGCCCGGTGGGCGGCATCATCGCCGGCGCCGAGATCGGCAAGGCGCTCGGCTATGCCAACGTCGTTTCCTTCGACATGGGCGGCACGACTGCCAAGGCGAGTCTGGTGCGCGATGGCGAAGCCAGCATGGCGGAAGGCTATTACGTCGGCGGCTATGCCTCGGGTCATCCGGTGATGACGCCGGTCGTGGACGTCGTTGAAGTGGGCGCCGGCGGCGGCTCGATCGCCTCGATCGACGATGTCGGCGCGTTGAAGGTCGGTCCGCAAAGCTCGGGCGCCGAGCCGGGTCCGATCTGCTACGGCCGCGGCGGCACCGAGCCCACGATCACCGACGCGAATGTCATCCTCGGCCGCATCGGCGCGAATGACTTCCTCGGCGGCGAGATGAAGCTCGATGTCGAAGCGGCGACCAAGGGCACGATCGAGAAGGTCGGCAAGGCGCTCAACATGAGCCCGGAAGACGCGTCGCGCGCGATTGTCCAGATCGCTATCGCGAAGATGTCCTTGGCAGTGCGCGAAGTATCGGTCGAAAAAGGCTACGATCCGCGCGATTTCGTGCTCGTTGCTTCGGGCGGCGGCGGTCCGCCGCACGCCGTCGCGATCGCGCGCGAGCTCTTCATCCCGACCGTCATCATCCCGCAATTCCCGGCGCATTTCTCGGCGCTCGGCATGTTGATGGCGGATGAGCGCCACGATCTCGTCCGCACCTATCTCGCCGAGCTGAACGCCGCGGATTTCGAGACCGTGCGCAAGATCGTCGAGGATCTGCGCGCCGAATCGTTCAAGCTCCTCGGCCGCACGGAGAACGTCACCACCCAGGTGCTGTTCGATCTGCGTTATGTCGGCCAGGAATTCACCCTGCCGGTGCCGGTCACCGCCGATCAGCTCACCAAGGGCGACCGCAAGGCGGTCCGCGGCGCGTTCGATGAGCTGCACGAGCAGCGCTATGCACATCACGCGACGGACGAGCCGGTCGAGATCATCAACGTCCGCCTGGTCGCGCTCGGCCATCGCTCGAAGCTGGCGCTGCCGCCGCTCGCCAAGGAAGGCAAGCTGGCCCCGCGCGAGAAGCGGCCGGTGCTGTTCGACAAGGGCGGACCGGTGGATTGCCCGGTTTACGATCGCCTGAAGCTGAAGCCCGGCGACAAGTTCGACGGCCCGGCGCTCGTCAGCGAATACGCATCGACCACGGTCATCCATCCCGGCGACAAAGTGGTCGTGGCGGATACTGGCGAACTCATCATTACTGTGGGACAAGGCTAATGGCGACGAAACTCGATCCCGTCACGCTCGAGGTTGTCCGCAGCGCACTGCCGGCGATCGCCACCGAAATGGCGGCCGATCTGCATCGCACCTCGTACAACATGATGATCTACGAGGTGCGCGACTTCTGCACGGCGCTCCTTCTGCCGGATTCTCGTCTTGTTTCTCAAAACGTCGGCGGTGTCTCGCATTTCGTCGCCGATCTCGGCGCGATCATCGAAGACGCCGTCAATCGTTACGGCGTCGATGGCTTCAAGCATGATGACGTGGTCATCACCAATCATCAGGCGGTCGCCGGTCAGCACCTCAACAACATCGTCATCTACATGCCCTATTTCTTCAAGGGCGAGCTGCTGATGTTCTCGATGGTGCGCGCGCACTGGATCGACATTGGCGGCATGAGCACCGGCTTCGGCGCCGGCGCCGAGGTCATCGATCCGTGGCAGGAAGGCCTGCAGCTCGATCAGCTCAAGATCTACGAGAACGGCAAGGTCAACGAGGTCCTGCTCAAGGTCATCCGCGACAACATCCGTTTCCCGGATTCCTCGCTCGGCGATATGCGCGCGCAGATGGCGGCGTGTAAGCTCGCCCATCGCCGCCTCGACGAGCTCTTCGAGAAGTTCGGCAAGCAAACGATGCTCGATGCGATCGAGCACATCTTCAAAGAGACCGAGATGAAGTGCCGCCGCACCGTCTCGCAATTCCCCTCGGGCGTCTACGAGGCCGAATCCTTCCTCGACAATGACGGCGTCAGCAAAGACCCGGTGCGCATCCACGCGAAAGTCACGGTCGACCAGGAAAAGGGCAGCATGGTCATCGACCTGTCGGGCTGCTCTCAGGCGCGCAAGGCGGGCGTTAATTCGCGCACCCTTGCGGGCGCGCGCGTCGCTTACAAATCGCTCACCGCACCGCTCGATCCGGTCAACGAAGGCTCCTTCGCGGCGTTGCAGCACATCATCCCCGAAGGCAATATCATGATGGCGCAATATCCGGCGCCGATGGCCGGGTGGAGCACCATCATCCCGACGGTGGTCGACACCATCGCCAAGGCGCTCGCGCAGGGCGCCAAGGACAAGATCCCGGCCGCGCATCTCGGCACGCTCGGTGCCGCGATCGTGTTCTTCGGGCGCAATCCCAAGACCGGCAAGGCCTTCGTCGTGCAGAGCATCGAGGGCGGCGGCTGGGGCGGCCGTCCGACCGAGGACGGCGAGTCGGCGTCGGTCTCGGTGTGCCAGGGCGACGTCCGCAACGGGAGCATCGAGGCGATCGAGATGAAGACGCCGGTGCTCATCGAGAGCCGCGGCATGCGCACCGATAGCGGCGGCCCAGGCAAGTTCCGTGGCGGCCTCGGCCTCGATGTGCGCGTGCGCAATTTCGTCGAAGGGCGCTGGAACATGCATGCGCCGGCGCGCATCCACAATCCGCCCTGGGGTCTTTGGGGCGGCAAGCCGGGCAATTCCAGCTTCTATCTGATGAAGCTGCCGGGCGAGAACGCGTTCCAGGAGAAAGAAGCCAACCGCGTGCCGACGCCGCCCGAGACCGAGGTCGTCGTGCGCAGCAATGGCGGCGGCGGCTGGGGCGATCCGCTCGAGCGCGATCCAGAGCGCGTCCGCAGCGATGTTATCGAGGGTTATGTCACAGTCGAGCACGCGAAGAGCGATTACGGTGTCGTGCTCAACCCGAAGGACTTTTCGATCGACCAAGCGGCGACGGGTAAGCTGCGCGCGGATAGACGCGCAGGCGCCAGCGCCTAGAAAGCAAATCGACCGCCGGCGCCGCTAAGGCGGCGCCGCGCGGAGTACAGGGAGGGATGATGCGTTTGAACCGATTGATCGGCGGCCGCACCGTCGCAGCGGCCGTGCTTGTTGCGTTTGGTGCGCTCATGGCGCACGGACTGGCAAGCGCCGCCGAGCCGCTGCGCGTGGCCAAGGGCTTCCCCTCGCTCTTCCAGTTCACGCCGCTCGACGTCGGGGTGCAGGAAGGCATCTTCAAGAAACACGGGCTCGACATCGAAATCTCGGCTTTCGCCGGCGATGCAAAGCTGC
>DATMZZ010000307.1:0-7540 GCA_035573175.1 Allostellaceae bacterium | reverse complement strand
CGAGCTTGCTTCCGGTTTTCGCCTCTCGCCCTATTTTTTGGCGGAGATCATGACCTCGATGCCGCGCGCGGAAGAGCTGATGCTCGAGCGGCACATCGACGGGATCATTCGTGTCCGCAGCGATTTCGCCCGGCGCTTATCGGCCGGCCGAAGCGAAGTGCAGATCCTCGTCCATGGCAGCGACGCCAATCGCGCGCGCATCATCGACACCTATGCGCGAGGCGCGATCAGCCGATGGGCGGAGCAGCGCGCCGCCGAGGGCACCGGACCGGAGACCGGCGCGGCCGTCGTCGCGACGCGCATGTGGTTCAACGAGGCTGATGACAGCCATTATTTCCTCGTTCCCGGCCTCATCGTGCTGATCATGACGTTGATCGGCGCGTTCCTCACCACGCTGGTGATGGCACGCGAATGGGAGCGCGGCACTTTCGAGGCGATGTTCGTCACGCCCGTGCGCACCGGCGAAATCCTTTTGTCGAAGATGATCCCCTATTTCGTCCTGGGCATCGGCGGGCTGGTGCTCTGCATCCTCGCAGCGAAATTCCTCTTCCAGGTGCCGTTCCGCGGCTCGGTCCTCGTGCTGGCCGGAGCATCGACGCTCTACCTGCTGGTCTCGCTGGCGATCGGCCTGCTGGTCTCGTCCGCGACGAAGAGCCAATTCGTTTCCAGCATGGTGACGCTCGTCGTCACCTTCCTGCCGGCGATGATGCTCTCCGGCTTCCTCTTCGATCTACGCAGCATGCCGGAATTCGTGCGCTGGATCAGCTACGTGCTGCCAGCACGCTATTACGTCGCCCTGCTGCAGACGATCTTCCTCGCCGGCGATATCTGGAGCGTGATTTGGCCGAATGCCGGCATGCTCGCGCTGATGGCGACGATCCTGCTCGCTGCGACGCGCGCAGTCACGCGCAAAGAGCTGGTGTGAGCCCATCATGGTGGCTTCTCTGCTCCGCATAATCGCCCTCATTCGCAAAGAGCTGCTTGCGATCCTCAGCGACCCACGCAGCCGCGCCACCATTTTCATTCCGCCGGTACTGCAATGCCTGATCTTCTGCTATGCCGCGACCTATGACCTCAACAACGTGCCTTACGCCGTGCTCGACCAGGATCGCAGCGCCGCCTCGCATGAGCTGCTGGCGCGGCTCGACGGATCGGGCGTGTTCGTGCGCGTCGCCAATCTCGCCCGCGTTGCCGACATCGCCACGGTGATCGATCAGCGCGAGGCATTGCTGGTGATCCAGATCGACCAGAATTTCGAGCGGCAACTTCGGGCAGGCAAGAGCGCCAGCCTGCAAGTGATCGCAGACGGCCGCAATTCCAACACCGCCGGCACAGCGCTCGGTTATGTCAACGCGATCGTCGCCTCCTTCAATGAGACCTGGACCAAGGCGCATGGCCAGGCATCGCCACCGCTCCAGGTCACGAGCCGTGCCTGGTACAACCCCAATCTCGAGACGCGCTGGAACATGGTGCCGGCGCTCATCGGCACGCTCACCATGCTGCAGACCTTGCTGCTCACGGCTATGTCCGTGGCGCGCGAGCGCGAGCAAGGCACCTTCGATCAATTGCTGGTCACGCCTTTCCGCCCGGTCGAGATCATGATTGGCAAGGCGATCCCGTCGATGATCATCGGCACGATCCAAGCGAGCTCGATCCTGCTGGTCGCGCAGCTCTGGTTCCAGATTCCCTTCGAGGGCTCGTATCTCACGCTCTTCACCGGCCTCGGCTTGTTCCTCCTCGCCGCCGTGGGTGTCGGCCTCCTGCTCTCCTCGGTCGTCACGACCATGCAGCAGGCGCTTCTCTACTCTTTCGTGCTGGTGATGCCGTTCACCCTGCTCTCGGGCCTTGCCGTGCCACTCAGCAACATGCCGCCGATCTTTCAGTACCTGACCCTGGCCGATCCGCTGCGCTTTGCGATCGACATCGCGCAACGCGTGTATCTCGAAGGCATCGGCCTCGACCGGCTCGGTCCCGATCTTTTGCCGCTCGCGATCACCGCGCTGATCACTTTGAGCGGCGCCGCTTGGATGTTCCGCCATGGAATCGAGTAAGCCCATGCGTTCGAGATCCTCTCTCCTTCTGCTCGCGCTCCTTCTCTCCAGTTGCACGCTGGGGCCGGATTTCACGCCGCCGAAGCCGGATACGCCGGCAGGTTGGACGCAAGACGCGTTGCACCCGGGCGCGAAAGCCGACCAGCAAAGCAGCGCCACGACCGCGCCGATCACGGCCGCGTGGTGGGCGAGCTTCAACGATCCGGCGCTTACCTCGCTCGTCGCGCGCGCGAGCAGCACGAATTTGGATTTGAAGCAGGCGACCCTGCGCATCGCCGAGGCGCGCGCGCAACGCGATATCACCGGCGCCGCGCAATTTCCGACGCTCAATGCCAATGCCGGCTATACGCGCGAGCGGATCAGCGAGCGGACCGCTTTCACCTCGCTGCTCAGCAATATTGGCGCAACCCATGGTGGACCGGCCAGCACGCCGACGCCGATCGGCGGCGTTCCCGGCGCCATCCCCTCGCTCACCAACCCATTCGATCAATATCAATGGGGTTTCGATGCGTCTTGGGAGATCGATCTCTGGGGTCGCGTGCGCCGCGCGGTCGAAACCGCCGACGCCACGACGCAGGCCTCGATCGAAGATCGCAACGACGTTCTCGTCTCGCTGCAAGGCGATGTGGCGCGCGCCTATATCGATCTCCGCGCGGCGCAACTCCGCCGCTCGGTCCTCGAAGACGATTTGAAGAGCCAGCGCGAGATCCTCGACCTGACGCGCGATCGTGCCCGCTTCGGCATGGGCAACGATGTCGATATCGCCAATGCCGCGGCGCAAGTCACGAGCACCGAGGCGCTTCTGCCGCTAGCGGCAGCACAGATCAGCCAGGACATTAACCAGCTCAGCCTGTTGCTGGCATTACCGCCAGGCGCGTTGCGCGGCGAACTCGACAGCGCCAAGCCCGTGCCGCCGGTACCGCCCGAGGTTCCGGTCGGATTGCCGTCCGATCTCGCCCGCCGCCGCCCTGACATTCGCCGCGCCGAGGCACAGCTTCACGCAGCGACCGCGGAAATCGGCGTCGCGGTTGCCGATCTTTTTCCGCGGCTGACGCTGAACGCCGATGCCGGCATTCAGGCCTCGCGCTTCGCCGATCTTTCGAGCTGGGCCGGCCGTTTCTTTTCGCTGGGACCGAGCCTCGAGATCCCGATTTTCTCGGGTGGTGCGCGGCAAACCAATGTTCGCTTGCAGGATACGAAAGCACAGGAAGCGGCGATCGCCTATGCCGGCACGGTTCTCTCCGCCCTGCACGAGGTCGAGAACGCACTTGTCGCTTACGGTAACGAGCAGAGCCGGCGTGCGTCGTTGCAACAAACGCTGGCGCAAAATCGTACGGCACTAAACCTTGCGCAGCAGCGTTATCAAAGTGGCATCGCAAATTTCCTCGACGTGCTCGATGCAGAACGCACGCTGCAACAGACACAATTGTCGCTGACCGACAGCACCGCGACGGTCTCGACCGATCTCGTCGCGCTCTACAAGGCGCTCGGTGGCGGTTGGCAAACCGAAACCGCCAGAAACACCGACGCCACGAAAACGGGAGCAAGCAGCGCTGACTAAGAACGGCTCATTACTCGGATTTAATCCGGTCTCCATGAGCGCCGAGGGATGCGTTTTGGCCACTGAGCCTAGAACGAAGCAAGCTCGTATACGGGCTCGCTTCATCTTCCCCCTAGGAGACATCCGTGAAAAAGCCTCTCATCCTTCCCGCAGCGCTTGCTTTGGCACTCGGCGCGACCGCCATCGGCACGCCTAGCTTTGCGCAAGCGCCCGCCCCATCGGACCAAGCGCCTGCCGCCACCGCACCGCAACAGAACCAAGATCGTGATCGCGATCACATGCAGGGCCGGCGTGGCGATCAACGCAGCCTCGATTTCACCGCACGCGCCGAAGCGCGTATCGCTTACGTGAAAGCGAAGCTCAAAATCACGCCATCGCAGCAGGCGGCTTTCGATCACTATGCGCAAGTCATCCGCGACAACGCGGCAGGAACGCAGAAAGCCTTCGAGGATATGCGCGCCCGTCGCGGGCAGAATAATGACCAAACGATGAACGCGATCGATCGTGTCGAGCAGCGCGCGAAGATGGCGCAAATGCGTGATCAGCAGCAGCAGCAATATTTAGCCGCCTTCCGGCCGCTCTATGCGAGCCTGTCAGCCGATCAGAAAAAGGTCGCCGACGATCTGGCCGCGCCGCATTTCGGCCACGGCTTCCGCGGCCATCACCATGGCGGCGACCACCGCCGCGGCTAAGTCGATTGCATAAGTCGGACGCCTAAAAGCCGGGCAGCGCGGTACCTCAGGATGTCGCGCTGACCTGCGCATCATAGACCGCGACCGCGGTCATATTCAGCAATCCACGAACGGTCGTCGACGGCGTAACGATATGCGCCGGCTGTCGTGTCCCCATGAGCATCGGGCCGATCGCCAGCCCGTCGCCGAGCGTGGTCAGAAGATTGAAGGCGATATTCGCCGCATCGAGGTTGGGCAGGATCAAGAGATTGGCGGCGCCTTTCAGCATCGAATTGGGAAAGATCCGCTGACGGATCTCCTCCGAGACTGCCGCATCGCCATGCATCTCCCCTTCGACCTCGAGCGACGGCGCGAGATCACGCAACAGCCCCAGCGCCTCGCGCACCTTCTTCGCCGACAACGCGTTGGAGCTGCCGAAATTCGAATGCGAGAGCAGCGCTACTTTCGGCTCGACGCCGAACATACGGACCACCGCTGCCGCGCGCAGCGTGATCTCGGCGAGCTGCGCCGCGCTCGGCTCCTCGATCACGAAAGTATCGCAGAGGAAGAACGTGCCTTTCGGCAGCACCAGGGCCGACATGGCCGCCGGCGCACTGGCGCCGGGCTTTAAGCCAATGATGTCGGTAATGTGCTGCAGATGGCGGTGGTACTGCCCAACCGCGCCGCACAGCATCGCATCGGCCTCTCCGCGCTTCACCATCAACGCGGCGATCACCGGGTTGCGCGTGCGTACGAGATAGCGCGCATAATCGGGCGAGATACCCTTGCGCTCCATGAGCTTGTGATAGAGCGCAGAGTAGTCGTTGTAGCGCGGGTCGCTTTGCGGATCGACGAGCTCGACATCCTGATCGAGCTTGAAGCGCAGATTGAGCCGCTCGATGCGGCGGCGCGCGACCTCGCGGCGCGCGACGATGATCGGCCGCGCGATGCCTTCATCCACCGCCTGCTGCACCGCGCGCAACACGCGCTCATCCTCGCCCTCGGCATAGACGATGCGCTTCGGATCGCTGCGTGCGCGCAGAAACACCGGCCGCATAACGAGACCGGAGCGGAAGACGAACTGTGTCAGCCGCTGCTGATAGGCGGCAAAATCCTCGATCGGTCGCGTCGCGACGCCGCTTTCCATCGCCGCCTTCGCCACCGCCGGCGCGAGTTCGAGGATAAGGCGCGGATCAAAGGGTTTCGGAATGAGGTAATCGGGCCCGAAGACAAGCGCCTCGTCGCCGTAAGCTGCGGCAACCACATCGGAAGGCGGCGCCTGCGCGAGGGAGGCCAACGCTTCGACGCAAGCGAGCTTCATCGCCTCATTGATCGTCGTCGCGCCAACATCGAGGGCGCCGCGGAAGATGAAGGGAAAGCAGAGGACGTTGTTGACCTGATTCGGATAATCGGTGCGGCCGGTGGCGATGATCGCGTCGGGCTTCGCCTCGCGCGCTTTCTCCGGCAGGATCTCGGGCGTCGGATTGGCGAGCGCGAGGATCAATGGCTTCGACGCCATCTTCGCCGCCATTTCCGGCTTCAGCACATCGGGCGCCGAGAGGCCGAGGAAGATATCGGCACCGCCGATCACATCGCCCAGGGTCCGCGCATTGGTGTCCTTGGCATAGCGATCCTTCCGCGGATCCATCTCTTCCTTGCGACCGCGCCAGACCACGCCATAGCGATCGGTGACGATGGTGTTCTCGACCTTGAGCCCCATCGAGACGAGGAGATCGAGACAGGCGATCGCCGCCGCGCCCGCGCCCGAGGTCACCAGCTTCACATCTTCGAGCTTCTTGCCGACAAGCTTCAAACCATTGCGGATCGCGGCACCGACGATGATCGCGGTGCCGTGTTGATCGTCATGGAAGACCGGGATTTTCATCCGCGCACGGAGCTGCTCCTCGATGGTGAAGCATTCCGGCGCTTTCACATCTTCGAGGTTGATCGCGCCGAAGCTCGGCTCGAGCGCGGCGACGATCTCGACGAATTTGTCCGGATCCTTCGCGTCGAGTTCGATATCGAAGACGTCGATGCCGGCGAATTTCTTGAACAGCACCGCCTTGCCTTCCATCACCGGCTTGGCGGCAAGCGGACCGATCGAGCCCAGCCCGAGGACCGCAGTGCCGTTGGTGATGACGGCGACCAGATTGCCGCGTGCCGTGTAATTCGAGGCCTGTGTCGGATCGTCAGCAATGGCGAGGCAGGCTGCGGCGACGCCGGGCGAATAGGCGAGCGCGAGGTCGTGCTGATTGGCGAGCGGCTTGGTCGCGGCGATCGCGATTTTGCCGGGAACAGGCAAACGGTGATATTCAAGCGCGGCACGGCGCAATTCGTCAGCCATCGCCCCGCCTCAGAGGAGAAGATGGTGCGGTCGAGAAGACTCGAACTTCCAAGGGGTTTCCCCCGCTAGCACCTCAAGCTAGTGCGTCTACCAATTCCGCCACGACCGCACGGAGCGGCGGTATTCTGGACCGGGCCGCTCGCGGCGATTTAGCAAACCGGCGGCAGCATCGCAAGCGAGGCGAAAAGTCTATATCTTGGTCGAAGATATGGCCCAAACCCTCAGCGACCTCGAATGGCGCATCAGCGACGCACTCGTCCCCTATGACGAGGCCGTTACCCAGATGGAGGCGCGCGTTGCCGCGATCCGCGCCGGCACCGTGCCCGAGCAGGTCTGGCTCCTCGAGCATCCGCCGCTCTACAGCGCCGGCACCAGCGCCCGCCCCGACGACCTGGTCGCGCCCAACCTCCTGCCTGTTTTCCGCACCGGCCGTGGCGGCCAATACACCTATCACGGCCCCGGCCAACGCGTCGGCTATGTGATGCTCGACCTCCAGAAGCGCGGCGGCGATCTTCGCGCCTATGTCCGCGATCTCGAGGAATGGCTGATCCGGACGCTGCAGCACTTCAACATCAAAGGCGAACGACGCGAGGGGCGTGTCGGCATCTGGATCGCCGAGAGCGGCGGCAAGGAAAGCAAGATCGCGGCGATCGGCGTGCGCGTCCGCCATTGGGTCAGCTTCCATGGCGTCTCCCTCAATGTCGATCCCGATCTCTCGCACTATCGCGGCATCGTGCCTTGCGGCATCAGCGAGCATGGCGTGACCTCGCTCGCGGCGCTCGGCATCACGGCAACGATGCCCGAGGTCGACACCGCGCTCAAAGCCGCTTTCGCCGAGGTATTCGCGACAGACGCTGCTGCCGCTACGGCCGGCCGGGCTGGCGCGGCCCCAACCGCGTGATTAGATTGCCCG
>DATMZZ010000306.1:0-2426 GCA_035573175.1 Allostellaceae bacterium | reverse complement strand
GGCGACGATGTCCGGAACAGGAGATAAGCTGGGCGCATTACCGACCAGTTTGGTCCCTGAAAGAGGTGCCCTCTTGGCTCGAAGCAGACCACGGATCGAAGATTACGGCATCATCGGCAACACCCATAGCGCGGCGCTCGTGTCGCGCGATGGCTCGATCGATTGGCTCTGTCTGCCGCGCTTCGATTCAGCCGCGATCTTCGCCGCGCTGCTTGGCGACGAGAGCCACGGCTCGTGGCGCATCTGCGCCAAGGCGAGCGATGTCCGCCTATCGCGCCGCTATCGGCCCGGCACCGCCATTCTTGAGACCCGGTTCGAGACCGAAACCGGCACGGCGACGGTCATCGATTTCATGCCGCCGCCCGGCGACGATTTCGACGCCGAGATCATCCGCCTCGTTCGCGGCGATGCCGGCGTCGTCGAGATGGCGATGAGCGTGCTCTTCCGTTTCGATTACGGCCGGCTCGTGCCCTGGCTCGAGCGCTCGGTCGAGGGCATCGTCGCGATCGCCGGACCCGATGCCGTGCGGCTCTACACTTCGGAAGAGCTCGTCAACAAGGATTGGACGACGCAGGCGCAATTCGTCATCCATGAAAGCGAATACGTGCCCTTCGTCCTCACTTGGTATCCCTCGCATCGCGAGCCGCCGCCGGTGCGCGACGCGGTCGCGCTCTTGCGTCGGGTCGAAGAGAGATGGCGGGTCTGGAGCGCGCGCAACACCTATCAAGGCCCGTGGCGCGCGGAGGTCGAACGCTCGCTCATCACGCTGAAGCTGCTGACCTATCGTCCCAGCGGCGGCATCGTCGCGGCGCCGACTACCTCGCTGCCCGAGGCCATCGGCGGCGTGCGCAATTGGGACTATCGTTTCTGTTGGATACGCGATGCCACACTAACGCTCTACGCGTTCCTCACCTCGGGTTACCAGCACGAGGCGATCGCCTGGCGCGAATGGCTGCTGCGCGCGGCTGCCGGCTCGCCCAAGGATCTGCAGATCATGTACGGGCTTCACGGCGAGCAGCGCCTGGTTGAGTTCACGCTCGATTGGCTGCCGGGCTTCGCCGACAGCCGGCCGGTGCGCATCGGCAACGCCGCCCATTCGCAACTCCAGCTCGATGTCTATGGCGAGCTGATCAGCACGCTCCACGCCGCGCGCCGCTTTGGCATCGGCTCGAGCGATGTGGCTTGGGCGCTGCGGCTCGTCGTCATCGATCATCTGGAGCGCATCTGGCGCGAGCCGGATGAGGGGATCTGGGAGGTGCGAGGGCCGCGGCGTCATTTCGTCCATTCGAAGCTGATGGCGTGGCTCGCTTTCGATCGCATGATCGCGAGCGCGCGGATGTTCGGGCTGAAAGGGCCGGTCGAGCATTGGGCGCGAATTCGCGACGCCATCCATGCCGATATCTGCCGCAACGGCTTCGATGCGGAGCGTAACACCTTCGTTCAATATTACGGCGCCTCCACGGTGGATGCGGCGCTGCTCTTCATTCCCATTGTCGGCTTCCTGCCGCCCGACGATCCGCGGGTCCTCGGCACCATCGCCGCGATCGAGGGCGAGCTGATGCAAGACGGGCTCTTATGCCGCTATCGCGATGTCGGTGAGATCGACGGGCTGCCCGGCACCGAGGGGGCGTTCCTCGCTTGCAGCTTTTGGCTCTGCGACGTCTATCAGCTCTGCGGCCGCGAGGCCGATGCGCGCGCGCTGTTCGAGCGGCTCCTCGGCTACACCAACGATCTCGGACTCCTCGCCGAGGAATACGATCCGCGCGCCGGCCAGCAGCTCGGCAATTTCCCGCAGGCTTTCTCGCATGTCTCGCTGATCAACACGGCGCATGCGTTGAGCGTTGGCACCGTCGGCGCCTCGGAGCAACGCGCCGCCGGCGAGCGCGATACCGTCAAGAGCTGAACAAGCCTCCAGCGCATCATCGCGAGGTTTAGACGAGTCCCATTGGGACTCGAAGCGGCGGCCGTGTGCGCGCGTCCCGCATCCTCCATGCCGTAAAGCGACGGTAACGATCCCTACGCGCAGCTGTCATCAACACGAGTGACGATAGAACCCTCTTAAACCTTGAAAGGAGCTGGACGCGCCTTGGTCGGGCGGTGCGAACGCGGCGCATTCCTATGGCTTCGCGGCTTTCGCCGTCGATCCGGGATCGCAGCGTGGTGGCGTCACCACGATCACCGTTACCTATTACGACGTCGTCGCTCGAAACCTTCACCCTGCGCCGTCCCCGCCGCGATTGATACGTGCCGCTTCTAGATCGCCCTGCGCTTTGCGGGGCGATCTCTATCTTGCGGGCGGGGTCTCGGACTCGCTGCGCAGGAAGGATTTCGAGAGCGCGTGATAGATCCCCTCGGGGCAGACAAGGCGCGAGGTCGCATAGGCGATCAGTGCCGCGGCCATCAGCGGGATCACCATCGCATGATTG